>NZ_JAZHUW010000014.1:0-50393 GCF_036453465.1 Lactimicrobium sp. | reverse complement strand
CAACTTTTTTTCGAAGTTTATGACTGCTGATCCATGATCATTTCCTGATTCCTGAATCCCTTCTGAAGAAGCTTCATGATCTTACCCTTTTTCCCTCCTATCTGTCAACTTCTTTTTTTACAAATTACATTCCGCTGTGGACGTATGACCATTTCACAGGGACAGATCTCTGCCCGCATTGCAAGAAGATCATGTACAGCAAGGGCGATATCCTCAGATTCCAGATGACAGTCATTCTCTTTGCCAGGCTGGAAATCCGCATGGCGGTACAGATCCGTTTCTGTCAAATCCGGCATCAGGCAGATTACCTTCATGCCATGCTTTCTTTCTTCTTCAAACAGCGATCTGGAAAAAGCCAGCAGGCCTGCTTTGGCAGCACCATACGCAGCCGCATGCGGACTGGCACCAAGTGCGGTCACACTGGCAACATTGATGATCGTGCCATGATTTTCCCGCAGCCTTCTGCCATAGTACCGGCATAAGCGCATCGGCTCTTCCAGATCCAGGCGCACCATCTGCTGAATCTGACTGTCTTTCATAAACTCATGCAGCCCGTAATATGCACAGCCGGCATTGTTCACAAGCAGAGACAGATCAAGATCCAGCTCATCAAGACAGGATAGAACATTCTGATCATCCAGCAGATCGAGGATGATGGGATGAAAGGAAGACGGATATGTCTGCTGTTGGAAGGTGCGGCCAATGCCCCATACTTCCCAGCCATCTTTACATAACTGCATGGCAATGGCTCTGCCAATGCCATGGCTTGCGCCTGTCACAAGTGCCTGCTTCATGATTCCCTCCAGAAAAAGATCTTCTCTTTACCAATGCCATGTTCTGCCAGAGCTTCTACAATGCTATCTGTCATCTCTGTCTCAATCCGGGCAGGCAGATGATAAAAGCCCTTTTCACATACGTACGGATACTGCAGAACGGCACTGTCAGGATACTGCCGGCGCATTCTGGCCATATATACCTTTGACAGCCGGAAACTGCCAAGCGAAAAATCCCGCACTTTCTGCAGATCAATTGCCGTTGCAATCTTTTCCACAAGATCCTGATATGCCTGCTTCTGATCCGGACACATCAGCACCGGATCAAAGCAGATCCGCACCGGAAAGCCCAGGTCCATTGCCTTCTGTAACATAGCAAGCCGGGCAGAAAGAGAAGGTGTTCCCTTTTCTTCTTTGGCAATTACCGTTTCCGGAGACAGCGTAAAAGCCAGAATCGTCCTGTCTGAAACTGTCATCTTCTGCCATGATGTATCAAACGTTCCCTTGGTCCGGATTTCAATCGTCAGATTATCATGTTTCCGGACAAACTCACTCCATGCCCGGCCATAGCCAAGGATACTTTCCAAAGACAAGAGGTCTGCATCATACGAAACACAAAGATACAAAGAATGTTTCTGCAGTTCTTTCTCCACTGCATCAAAATAATCTTCCAGATTCACGAATACCGCCAGGTTTCCACCCGGATACATGCCCTTTAAGAAACAATAGCTGCAGTCATAGACACAATTCATCACACAGGAAGAATACATGAAATACGGATTGCCAAAGGACTGACAGACCGGTGAACCAGGATACAGGAAACCATCTTTTTTCCTGGCCAGGATCAGCTTCTGGCTTTTGTGCTGCAGGCTATAGGACTGCCGGGGTCTGTCAAACACATCCCGATAATCCTGAATCATGATGATATGGGCATTGGGAAAATGAGACAGGATAGAATCTGCCTGTGTCCGGATGCCTTCTTCCACATAGATCTCAGTGAACTTTGGCTGTAACAATGTCTCTTTCAAGCTCATGCAGCACCTGCTTTCCCTGTTCCTTATCCCTGACTTCTGCCGACAGCACCTTTTTTACAAAACGATCTGTATCAATGCCGGCCGCATGCCCATAGCGCAGCAGCTGGGCAATCTTGGCACGCATCGTGGATGTTGCATGCAGCTTCTCAGCTAATGCATTGATGATTTCTTCATGATCTGTTTCTGTATTCTCTGAAATCAACTCCTGATATGCCAGCAGCTTTTCAATAAGCGCTTCCAGCATCGGTGCATACTGCAAAGACAAATCATGCAGGACCTGCAGCGTGATCTTTCCATGACCGTCATCTGATACAAAACGCACAAAGAACAACTGATGCGGTCCCATCACTTTGCCTGCAGCTGCCACAGCACCTGCACATTCCATCTCATAGATACCATGGGTTTCATCCATTTGTGCATCCTGCTGTTCATACAGCTGATATCCGGAAAAAAAGCCTGTCAGTGGAAGCACTGTCTCCAGCAGTAAATCCGGATAATATGTCCGATGAGTAATGGTATCGGTAATACTTTCGGCCTGATACATGCCTGGCTTCAGACCAGCTGCACAGCCATACCACAGCAGGATGTCCCCATTGCCGGCTTGCTCTTTTTCCAGCAGTGTGCCAATGGATGATGCCGCATTGAGCTGCCCGGTTCCACACACAGCACATTTCAGCTTCTCATTGGAAAAAAGCTGAAGACCGCGGACACCTGCCTCTTTCTTCAGCTGCATTTTCTCAATCAACGGACGAACTTCCTCATACAATGCCGATGCAATATACAGCATGAGCCACCTCCTGTCAGCGGATGATCAATGGCATCCTTTCATCCAGGCCGCAAAGCCCAAGCCACTGCCGGAACTGTTCAAGCAGTGACACTGCCTCATCCCTGCCTTCTGAGCACACTGAGACAATCTGCGTTTCCTCCGGCATGACAATCACTCTTGCCAGCATCTGCTGTGAGTGCCTTGTTGTCATCACAAGATGCAGCGGATAGGTCCTGTTTTCCATTTCTGCCTCAGTATCTTTCAAGGTCAATCCTTCCGGCAGATCATCTTGCAGCAGATATTCCCGGATCATACCGCCGGCATCCAGTGCAGCAATCTCAAAGTAATTCACTTCTTCCAAAGTAAGCCCGCAGGCCGGCGCATTGCGCCTTGCCTTTGTACGGGATTTAGCAGCCAGAATCTTTTCAATATCTTCCGGCTTGATGCGGTGGCGGCCAGCCTCAATCAGCTGGGCACTCATCATCCGTACCATATAGCGCAGAAAACCTTTGCCGCAGTATGTAATCGTAATATGACCGTCATATTCTTGCAGATCAATCGAAAGAATTGTCCTGGTCTGATCCGGATACTCACTTAACGGCGAAGAATTCAAAGACGTAAAGTCATGAGTGCCGACAAGATACTTTGCAGCTTCTTTCATTGCTTCAACATCCAGTTTGATCGGACACTGATACTCATAGTCTTTGGTAAAGACATCATAGGGACCGATATTGATGCGGTAGGCATACTTCTTCCATCTCACATTGTAGCGGGCATGAAAGCGGAACGTCACAAGACGGACATCCAGAATATGGATATCATCCGGCAGAAAGGCATTGATCGCACCCATCCACTTGCGTTCCTTCATTTCCCGCTCGGTGTCAAACATGAACACCTGCATGCGGGCATTGACACCCGCATCCGTTCTGCCCGAGGCAATGATATTTGTCTTTTTTCCGGTAATTCTTAACAAGGCAGCTTCAATATGTTCCTGAATGGAAGTACCCAATGTCTGTGACTGCCAGCCATCATACTTTCCACCCATATACTCCACAACACAGCGGTAGCGGTTCATATCACGTATGCCAGCAGAATCATCAAAACAAGCACACCGCAGGCACCGGCAATAAAAAGCCAGTCTGAAGAATGCATTTTCAGAATCTTATAACGGGTGCGCGGCTCACCAGGCGCATAGCCTCTGGCTTCCATGGCATTGGCCAGATCCTCTGCTCTCTGGAACGCACTGACAAACAAAGGCACAATCAAAGACAGGATGGCAACGATCTTCTCTTTCATCGTTCCTTCCTTCATATCCACACCGCGGCTTTCCTGTGCCTTCATGATACGCAGTGTCTCATCAATCAGATCCGGAATAAAACGTAAGGCAATCGATATCAGCATCGCAATCTCATGAGCCGGTACATGAATCACCGTAAACGGCTGCAGCAGATCCTCAATGCCCAGTGTCATATCCAGCGGCTTGGTCGTTGCCGTCAGACAGGTTGTGATCATGATCATCAATAACAGACGCACAGCAATATAGGCGGTCTGAGAAAGCGCACCGGTATACAGGCCCCACTTGCCAATGCCAAACAGACGGATGCCATCCTTGATGACAAACGAGTTGACAATCAGCAGGAAAACCATCATGAACAGCATCGGCTTCATGCTCTTCCAGACATAGGAAAAGCTGAGCTTGCCAATCAGGATCTCACATGTTGCAACCGCAAAGATGATGGCATAGCCAAGCCATCCCGCCGGGAAGAAAATTGCCACCAGCATGATTAACATGGCCATGATCTTAGCCCGCGGATCCAGCTTATGAACAGGTGAATCCAGAGGAATATAACGTCCCAGTGTAATGTTATTCATGTTTCTTCACCTGCCTGGCAATGCAGTCTGCCAGTGCTTCTATATCCACAATATCATCATCCACCTGGAAGCCCTTCGCCTTCAGGCCGTCCTTCATCTGTACAATCGCAGGCGGTACAATGTTCAGGCTCTCACAGATCGAACCGTCTTTAAAGAATTCTTTCACGCTCGTATGCAGGCGGCATTTGCCATCTGCCATCACCACAACCTCATCACAATAATGGAATACCTGCTCCATGTCATGAGACACAACAAGCACCGTCTTGCCCATTTTATTCAGCTTGGAAAACAAAGACATCATTTCCACAGTGCCCCGGGGATCCAGACCTGCCGTCGGCTCATCCAGCACCAGAATCTTTGGATCCATAGCCAGAATACCGGCAATGGCAACCCGCCGCTTCTGTCCACCTGACAATTCCAGCGGACTGCGCTCATACAGTGCTTTATCAAAGCCAACCAGCTGCAGTGCCTTCTCTGCCTTTTCAACCGCTTCTTCCTCACTTGCCCCAAAGTTCTTCGGTCCAAACGAAACATCCTTCAGCACCGTTTCTTCAAACAGCTGATACTCCGGAAACTGGAAAACAAGGCCGACATCCCCGCGCAGAGACTTCAGTCCCTTGGGACGTGACCCAGCCTCAATCTTACGGTCCAGAACATATACTGTTCCCTTTGTCGGCAGCAGTAAGGCATTGAGATGCTGAACAAGTGTGCTCTTGCCAGATCCGGTCTGGCCGATGATGGCCGTCATCTTTCCCTCCGTCAAAGAAAGTTCCAGATCATTGAGCGCCGTATAGGCCATCGGCGTCCCTTCGCTGTAAATGTGAGTTACATGTTCGAACTGTATCGGCATAAATCCTCCAGCAGGCTGTCAATCGTCAGATCACGGGGCAGCACAACCCCACGCTTCACCAAAGCTTCCTGCAGTTTCAAAGAAAACGGAATATCCAGCTGAATCTCCTTCAGCTTCTTCTCCTGACGGAAAATCTCAGCAGGAGTTCCCTGCATCACACATCTGCCCCCGGCCATGACAATCACCTGGTCACTGGACGCAACCTCATCAATGTCATGCGTAATTGAAAGAATTGTCAGTCCGCGGTCCTCATGGAGCTGCTTTGTCACCCGCCGGATTTCCTGGCGGCCCTGGGGATCCAGCATGCTGGTAGCCTCATCAAAAATCAGAATCTTCGGCTTCATGGCCAACACACCGGCAATGGCAACCCTCTGCTTCTGACCGCCGGAAAGACGGGTCGGCTCATGATCCAGATACTTCGTCATGCCTACCTTTGCCGCATACGTATCAATGATCCCCTCCATCTCATCATGCGGCACACAGTGATTCTCCAGACCAAAGGCAATATCATCCCGTACCGTGGAGCCAATGAACTGATTGTCCGGATTCTGAAACACAACCCCAACCCGGCTGCGGATGGCATTGAGATTTTCCAGAGTCAGATCCAGACCGTCAATGGTGATTTCACCCGAAGATTTATCCAGCAGTCCCGCAATCAGCTTAGCAACTGTTGACTTACCCGATCCATTATGGCCGATAATGGCCGTATAGCTGCCCTCTTCCACGCTAAAAGAGACGTCACGGATCGTGGGGACGCCTTCTTCATAGGAAAAGTTCAGATCTTTTACCTGCAATATTGACATAGCAGGGTCATTATACACGATTGTGCAGATCACAACAGGCAAAAACACCCAAAACGCCGGCAGAGATCAGGCCGTTTCTGCCATTTTCTTCTGATAGCACACCCATGTAATCACAATCAGGAATACTGCCATGCATACAACATTCACCAGCACCAGTACATAGCTGTGAAACAAATCCACCATGAATCCCAGCAATGACACACCAGGCGCATTGGCAATAGTGCCGGCAAGAGTGATCTTTGGATACACATGACTGTATTGTGCCATGCCAGACATATCCCTTGTTAACATCACCACCGCTGACGTCGGCAATGAATAGCTTAAACCAATCAGGGCAGCGCCCAGCAGCAGGCTGGCTGTCAATCACGATACTCAGCAGGCTGGAATGTACAAAAAAAGCCCCGCAGGGCTTTATGTTTGCTTACTGAATCAGATCGCAGTCCTGATAGCTGCCGCCAAGAGCTGATGCCTGATTGGCTACATTGAGAATATCAGAAATGATGGCGCCATCCTCCACAAAGAAACGCTTGGAGGCCTGCACGCTGCCATCCTCCTGATGCGTGCATGTATACCCTGCATCATTGAGAATTCCCTCAAAGCGCAGCAATGAATGCAGATCTGCAAACTTCACATGATGCACCGCACAAACAAGTGTATCTTCCGGGAACTGTGCATTATATGCATCATTGCGGCCCAGAATCTCCTTGATGAAGGCAGGCTTAAGATACGGATACAGATCCGCCACTTCCTTTACCTCATCACTGTAATCCTCATCCTCAGAAGGGGATTCTGCTTCTTCACCTTTATCATCCGCCGCAGATGTTTCCTCTGCATCCTCACCATCACTGATGGGAATCTCATGAGGACCTTCCTCCTCATTCACCTGTGGCGCTGCTGCTTTTTTTTCCTCAGATTCCTCTTCTTTCTCAGGCTCTTCCTTTACATCTTCCTCATGATGATCCGCGGAATCAAACTTGTGGATTTCCACATCGTCATCCTCATCCTCTTCCTCATCATTATCATCCATCTTTACGCCATCAAGATGGGCAGAACCCTTGTTTTCCTCACTGTCATCCCTGATCTCGACAAAGTGAATTTCATCGTCGTCATCATTGACGCCTGCATTTTCTTCTTCGTCTTCATCCTGATCGTCTTCGTCATCATCCTGCCGGCGGTCACGAAGCTCTTTCACTACGAGCACTGCTGCAGCAGCCGCTGCCACAACAAGTGCACCAAGTACTGTTTTCTGGAACATAACCCTGTCATTTCCTTTCGCTGCCTTTATTTTAGCACATCAGGCATGTTTGCAAACATACTCCATGATTTCCACCGCATTGGCAGCCGCACCCTTGCGGATCTGATCCCCGCAGCACCACAAAGCAATGCCATTATCATTCACCAGATCACGCCGCAGACGGCCCACATACACCTTATCCTGATTGCTCGTCATTAAAGGCGTCGGAACAGTATCATCATACACATCCCCGTCAAATGCCGAAATCGCTTTCTTCACTTCATTCAAGTCCAGCTTATCCTCAAACACAGCACACACCGAAATTGCATGGCTGCGGAACACCGGCACCCGCACACATGTACAGGTCACTTTCAGATCCGGCAAATGCATGATCTTTCTGCCCTCATTGAGCATCTTCATCTCTTCGGTTGTATAGCCATTGTCCGTCATGGATCCAATATCTGCAATGCAGTTATACGCAATCTGGGCCGGGAACACATGCGGAGTAATTTCCCTGCCCTGGCGGACATCCTCTACTTCTGTAGACAGCTCGGCAATGCCCTTCATACCAGCACCGCTGACTGCCTGATACGTTGAAGCCGTCAAAGATACAAGCTTAGACAGACGGGCAATCGGTGCCACCGCCATATACGTAATAATCGTCGAACAGTTCGGATTGGCAATCGTTCCATGATGTTTCAAAGCATCCTCGCCATTGATCTCCGGGACAACAAGCGGCACATCCTTCTCCAGGCGGAATGCACTGGAATTATCGATATAGACAGCACCAGCCTTTTCAATCAGCGGGCGGAACTGCTTCGACAGATCATTGGAAACCGCACCAAGCACAAAGTCCAGGCCGTCAAAACAGCCAGGTTTCACCTCATCCACCATCAGCTGATCATTCTGATATGGAATCAGAGTTCCAACAGAACGCTCTGACGCAAACAGCCGGATCTCATCGCAGTCAATCTTTCTTTCTGCCAGACAGTCCAGCATCTGTCTGCCAACCGCACCCGTAGCGCCAACAATTCCAACTTTCATTTGTTTTTCTCCTCGGAAATAAACTTATCATAGATCGCATGAATGGCTTTTTCAAAGTCACTGTCATTGACACCAACCACAATGGTCAGCTCATCACAGCTCTGTGAAATCGTCCGGATATTGATGGCATGATTGCCAAACTCCGATAAAAGCGCACCAGACATACCCGGCCGATTGCGCATCTCTCTGCCAACCACAGCAATCTGAGACAGATGATCCTCAATACGCAGATCATCCGGATGCAGCGTATTCTTGATCTCACCAACAATCTCATACAGATTCTGATCCACGGCACGGCTCTGCACAATCACCGAGAATGTATCCACGGTCACCGGCACGGATTCCACCGACACATTGTACTTTTCAAAGGCATCCAGCAGTTTGCGCAGAAAGCCGACTTCCGTAGAACTGTGGGCCTTGATTACATTGATGGACGTAAACCCCTTGCGGCCGGTAATGCCGGTAATCACATGCGGCGGCTCCAGAGCATCCATCTCACTGCAGTCCTCCATGATCATCGTACCAGGATTGGACGGATCATTCGTATTGCGGATATTGATCGGAATATTCTTCTGTCTGACCGGGAACACAGCATCATCATGCAGAACATTGGCACCCATGTAGCTCATTTCCCGCAGCTCATTATAGGTAATACGCGGAATGCGCAGCGGATGATCAATGATACGCGGATCTGCCACCAGAAAGCCCGACACATCCGTCCAGTTCTCATACACATCCGCATCCACCAGGTTGGCAATCACAGCACCGGTAATATCCGATCCACCCCGGGTCATGACCTTGATCGCACCATTGGGCATTGCCCCATAAAAGCCCGGAATCACAATCCGGTCCGCACCAGCCGCGGCCTTCTCCAGCTTCTCACCCGTCACTGCCATATCAATCGAGCCATCATAGCGGAAACTCATCACATCCGCCGCATCCACAAACGCAGCCCCAAGATACTCTGCCAGCAGTCTGCCAGTCAGATACTCACCGCGTGATACAAGATAATCCGTTGATACATTGGCATCAATCAGCTTCCGGATCAAAGCAAACTCATGATCCAGATCCGTTGTCAAGCCAAGATCTTTCCTGATCTTTTCATACTTGTCCTGCACCGCCTGAAACAAAGAATCATATGACACATGATAGCGGACATGGGCCTCAATCAGATAGAGCAGATCCGTCACCTTATGATCATCACTGGATTCCTTGCCACACGCACTTGTCACAATAAACTTGCGGCCAGCATCTGCCTCAACAATCTTCTTCACCTTGGCAAACTGCACCGCATTGGCAACCGAAGATCCCCCGAACTTGGCAACCTTGATCATAGAATCACCCCCGCAAACAGCTTCTCATCCCCAGACTTTCTGACTCTTGCACAAAGATCCATCAAAGATATTTCCCGGGTGATCAAAGCATCCCCGGCATCTTCCTGCTTCACATCCTCAAACACAGATGCATTTTCCGTGCGCACATAATAACGTCCCATCACACTGCTTTGATCCATCACTGCATCCGGCATCACTGCCGTACTGGCACATCGTCCCTCATACAGATCCAGAAGATCCTGCACCACCGCATGGGCTGTTGGCAGACTGCCGGCACCCGGTGCCGCAAAGGCAGACGTGCCAAGTGTTTGTGAATGTGCTACGAGCACATTGTCATTGGCACTGATCGATGCATACAGGCTGTCTGCTTTGACAAAAGCAGGCATCACCCATGCTGATACCGCATGATTGTGATTCTCACCCGTTCCAAGCAGCCGGATTGTTAAGCCATGTGACTTTGCCCAGGCAAAATCACATGCCTGAATATGACGGATGCCGAAAGTCTCTACAGAAGAAACCGGCATATACACGCCAAATGCCTGCATGCAGGAAAGCACAACTTTATTAGCCGCATCCACACCGTCAATATCATCACTTGGATCACGCTCAGCATAGCCAAGCTTCTGTGCCTCTTTCAGCACATTCTGAAAGTCTGCGCCGCCCTTTTCCATGCGCGAAAGAATGTAATTTGTTGTCCCATTGAAGATTCCCTGAAAGGAAGATACCGGTTCAATGCGCGCAATCCGTTTCAGATTCGCCATCCAGGGAATCCCGCCGCCGCAGGCTGCTTCGTCCAGAAGACAGACATGATGTTCACTGGCCAGTGCATACAGCCGGGCTGCCTTTTCCGCGAGCATCCTCTTATTAGAAGTCACAACTGACTTTCCGCCTGCCAATGCCTTTTCCACAAAAGAACCAGCCGGCTCAATACCGCCCATGCATTCCACAACCACATCAATATCCGGATCATCCAGCACATCATCCGCACATTCCGTAAAGCGCGCATCCATGCCTTCACCAATCTCTTTCACCAGGATTCTGGTCAGCTGCAGATCACTGCCTGCCTCCGTCTTTCCCTCATCCAGAATCTTCTTTACACCGCTGCCAACAACACCACAGCCAAGCATGCCAACTTTCATCATGAACCCCTTGTCTTTATTTCAGATACACTTGTTTTTATAACGAGGACAGTGTATCATTGCACCGAAGTCAATGCAAGGAGAATATCACGATGAAATATGTCAGCACCCGAAACAAGAACGTCACTGTCAGTGCCCATCAGGCCATTCTCAAAGGCCTGGCAGCAGATGGCGGCCTGTATACACCTAAAGATCTGAATGTTCATTTCAAACCGGAACAGTTTCTGCACAAAAGCTATCAGGAAACAGCCGCAATGATCCTTTCCGCCTTTCTGGATGACTATACAGAAGAAGAAATCAAAGCAGCTGTCCAGAAGGCATATGATGACAAATTCGATGACAAAGACATCGCACCGGTGCGTTCTCTTTCCTACACAAACCTGCTGGAGCTGTACCATGGCCCGACCAGTGCCTTCAAAGATCTGGCTTTGACCATTCTGCCAACATTACTGACAGATGCCATCCGAAAAGAAAACTGCCAGGATACCATCTGTATCCTGACTGCTACCAGCGGTGATACCGGCAAGGCAGCCCTGGCCGGCTTCAAGGATGTACCAGGCACCGCCATCACCGTCTTTTATCCTGAAATCGGCGTTTCTGCCATTCAGAAACGGCAGATGCAGACATCTCAGGGAAACAATGTCAACGTCATCGCCGTCAAAGGAAACTTCGATGACTGCCAGCGCATGGTCAAGCAGGCATCATCCAGCAAAGATATCAATGCATGCAAAGGTGTTTCTCTTTCCAGTGCCAATTCCATCAACCTTGGCAGACTCCTGCCGCAGATTGTCTACTACTGCACCGCCTATGCCAGACTTGTCGAACATAACAAAATCAACTGCGGTGAAGAAATCAACGTATCTGTTCCTACCGGAAACTTCGGTGATATCCTGGCAGGCTGGCTGGCCAAAGCCATCGGTCTGCCGATTCACAAACTCATCTGCACTTCCAACACAAACAACGTCCTGTATGACTTTCTGAAAACCGGCACCTATGACAGCAGAAGGTCCTTCCATAACACCATGTCGCCAGCCATGGACATCCTTGTCTCCAGCAATCTGGAACGCCTTCTTTTCCTGAAATCAGGTGAAGATGATCAGCTTGTAAAGCAACTGATGACAGATCTGCAAAGCAAAGGATCCTACACTGTACCAAAGGAACTTCTTGCCAGTATTCAGCAGTACATGACAGGTGAATGGACGAATGAAGAAGACTGTGCAAAGACAATCCGCAATACCTGGGAGCAGGAACATGTCCTGATTGATCCCCACACCGCCGTTGCCCTGCATGGCTTGCAGCAGTACAAAAAGGAAACACAAGACAACAGGCCTTCCCTGGTTCTTTCCACTGCCTCTGCCTACAAGTTTTCCCATGATGTATACAAAGCCATCACAGGAAAAGAGGAAGAGGATGATTTCAAGGCCATGAAAGATCTCAATGCATTGACCCATTGCACAATCCCGGCAAACCTTGCCAATCTGGAAAGCATGCCGATCCGCTTCCACACTGTCATTGAGAAAGAAGACGGCATGAACACCATCAAACACATCATGGAGGAACTCTCTGATGCCCATCATTAAAGTACCGGCAACCTCCGCCAACCTCGGTCCCGGTTTTGACTGCCTTGGCATTGCCCTGGATCTCTATGACACCTTCACCGTAAAACAAGCAGATGATCAAGACATCCTGCACAACGTGGAAGAAAAGTACTGCACACCTGACAATCTGTTTCTCAAAGCCTATCACAATGGTGCAGAAAAGCTTGGTTACAGCGATTATATCGAAGCAGAATTCGCCTGTGATATCCCGATTTCAAGAGGACTTGGCTCTTCTGCTGCCATGATCATCGGCGGCCTGCTGGCAGTCAATGCAATCCATGACAAACAGCTGACAAAAGATGAAATCTTCCAGCTTGCCTGTGACATGGAAGGCCATCCTGATAACGCTGCCCCGGCATTATATGGCGGCCTTTGTGCAGCTATGCATGGCAGCATCTGGCTGAAAGAAAGCCTGCCAGTCAGTGATACCTTCACCTTCACCGCACTGGTGCCAGACTTTGCCGTTGAAACAAAAAAGGCAAGAGCCATCCTGCCTGACAGCTATCCCAGAAAGGAAGCTGCAGCCAATATCGGCCATGCCATCTTTCTGACCAAAGCACTGGAAACAGGAAATCTCGATCTTCTGAAACAGGCCGCCAAAGATTATCTGCATGAACCTTACCGCAGTCAGCTGATCACCGATTTTGGCAGCATCAAAGACATCAGTGAAAAGGATACAAACGGCCATCTGTTCATCTCCGGCTCCGGCTCCACCTGCCTGCTCATTGCAAAACAACTGTTATCCCCCGAAGCAGAAAAAGCAATCAAGGCACGCACCAATCCAAAGTGGACCATTCATCATCTTCATTGTGACAAACAGGGAGGCAGAATCCTGTGAGCTCCAACTTCCTGATCGTACACAAAAAGATCCTGCCGGACTATCTGGAAAAGGTCATCGAGGCAAGGAATATGCTGGAAGCCAAAGAAGCCGCCACCGTCACCGAAGCCGTACAGAAAGCCGGTATCAGCCGCAACACCTACTATAAGTACAAAGACTATGTCTTTCCCTATGACGATACCAGGCAGACAAGACGGGCCGTCATCTCATTGATCGTCAAAGATGAAAGCGGCGCCCTCTCTGCTATTCTCACCTTTCTTTCTGCCCACTCCATCTCCATTCTGACCATCTCGCAGGCCGTCCCGATTGCCCAGAAAGCAAATGTCCTGCTCTCACTGGACATCTCCCACACCTCAACCTCCATGGAATCCCTCATCCAGCAGATCAGACAGCTGCCATCGGTACGCAGTGCCCACCTGGATGCCATGGAATAACACCACATGGAAGAAGTGAACATCACTCACTTCTTTTTTTTCGGCAGTTTCTCAATACAATTACATTTCTGCTATAAAGATGACAAACCTGTCATCACATATCATTGCCTGCATGCTATATCAACACATGAGAAACAGGAGAATCAGACAATGAAGAAAAAAACAGGAAAAGATGTTTTCTATGCTGCAGCAGCCTGCCTTGCCGCAGCATCTCTGACAAGTCTTGCCATCACCGGCAGAACCATCGGCTGGGGACCTTTTTCCTTTTTGCACACATGGGATCAGGACGTGGCAGAGATTCAGAAAAGCCATCCGGTGAAAGACCATCAGCACGGCATCATTTTCTATGGTGCTTCCAATTTCCGCCTGTGGACACAGATGGAAGATGACCTGTCAGCCTACCATGTGCAGAATCACGGCTTTGGCGGCTGCACAGACCATGATCTTGTTCACTATGCAGACAAGCTGCTGTACCCGTATCACCCTGACATCATCTTTTTCCAGACAGGCTCCAATGACTATGTCAGCCTGAAAGGAACAGATCAGGAAAAAGTAAATGCATGCATGGATTACAAGAAGAAGATGTTTGAAGACGTTCACACAAAGCTTCCAAACACAAAGCTGGTCATCATGAGCGGCTTGCTGCTGCCAGGACGCAGCCAGTACCGGAAGATGACACAGGACATTAACAGGCAGCTGAAAGAGCTCTGTGAAAACACAGAGTATCTGACCTTTGTGGATGCTGAAAAGATGACATGGGATGGTCACAGCTATCACAAAAAACTTTTCCGCAAGGACGGCATCCATCTCAACCACACTGGTGAGCTTCTCTGGATGAAAGACTATATCCAGCCACAAATCGAACAGCTGATCAGCACATGTCATCTGGATGAAGTACGGAGGGAGAGTGCAAAATGACATGCCTGTTTGGTCATGCAACAAATCTTGTTTTCCGGTGCATGCCTCAGGACAAACCAGGACAGCCGCATGATTACATTACCGAAAGAAAGCGCAATGACCGCAAGCCACCAAGACCGCCAAAAGATGTTACAGTCCGGATCAGCACACTGGATGGTCTGTATGCCGAATTCATAGAAAAACCAGGAAACGAAAAAGGAACCATCTTTTACATCCATGGCGGCGGCTTTACGGTTGGCTCCGCCAGAGAGCGCCGCGGCATCTGTCAATACATCGCTGCAAACTATGGTTATAACTGTGTCAATTCCAATTACCGTCTGGCCCCGGAAAACCTCTGGCCATCGCCCTTGGAAGACTGTTATAAAGCCTATACAGCCCTGTTAAAAACAGGCATTGATCCCAAAAGCATCGTCTTTATGGGCGAAAGTGCCGGCGGCACCCTGGTGCTGTCATTATCTCTTCTGCTCAAAGAAAAAGGACTGCCCCAGCCAAAGGCACTCACCGCATTCTCGCCGGTTGTCACCCAGGCAGATCAGTTTCCTTCCTATACAGCAAATGCCAGAACAGACTACATGCTGAGGAATTCTGTCAAAGAAGGAAAAAGCAAGGTTGTATACGGCTCTCATGCCAATGACATAAGCTATCTGCGTGATCCATTGATCTCACCATTGTATGGCAATTACACGAACCTGCCGCCGGTGATCCTTTCTGCCTCTGATACAGAAGTATTGCTGGATGATTCCAAAGCTCTATATCAGAAACTGCAGAAAGAAAAACATCCCGCCGCACTGGATATCCGCCATGGTGTCTGCCATGCCTTTCAGGTATTCACACGTATGCCCGAGGCAAGAGCAGCACTGGCATGGACATTTGCAAAAATGGAGGAGCTGTCATGAAGACATGGATCAAACGCACTCTGATCATCACAAGCACTGCCGCTGCCGCAGTCTCTGCTTTTACCGCTGTATCACTGATTCACTATGTCGGCATTCCCCAATCCGTCTCAAACAAGAAGACCAGTTACACCATCAAAACGCAGCGGGTGGACTACGATGACATCAGCCTCTATGGAAAAATACTGATTCCAGAAGGTAAAGGTCGTTTCCCAACTGTCATCTATGCCCATGGTGCCGAAAGTGATTACAAGGCGGATATGACAACCTTGAAAAGCCTGGCTGAAAGCGGCATTGCCTGCTATACCTTTGACTTCTATGGCTGGACGAAAAGAAGCACTGGTCCTGAAGACACCCATTGGTTCCATGATATACCAAGAGGTGTAGATGATTCCTATCAGAAGAAAGTACTGCAGCAGGTGGAAGATCTCAATGCAGTCATTGATACTGTCAAAACCTGGAATTTCGTTGATACAAGCCACTTGTATCTGCTTGGCAGCTCCATGGGCGGTGCCACCGCTTCTGCAGCCGCCATCACTCACAGCACCGATGTCCATGGCATCATCCTGCAGTATCCTGCCATCAATCTCAATCCCGATGCACTGAAAACTGGTGCACCCCTGGATGTCAATGGTTATACAGGTCCGGTTCTCATCCTGCAGGGCACAAAGGACAAGATTGTTCCTCTGGAAATGGCCAGATCACTGACAGATCATTATAACATCAAAAAAGCAAATCACGCAAAGCTCATCATATACAAGGGACAGCCCCATGTCTTTACAGGAAAGTACAAGGTCAAAGCCGCAAAAGACATCTATGCATTCATGCAGGAGAACAGCTGATGAAGCCGGCATATAACCCTGTTCTTCCCATCAACGTCTGTATTGCGGATGGTGAACCACATGTCTTTGGAAACAGAATTTATATCTTTGGCTCCCATGACAAACCCGGCTCAGAAAGTTTCTGCATGGAAGACTATGAATTCTATTCAGCCAGCCTTGATGATCTTTCCAACTGGACAAGCAATGGCATCAATTACTGTGTAAAGCAGGATCCATTATATGGTGAAGATGCAAAGTATCTCTATGCACCGGATGTGGTTCAGGGCAATGACGGCAGGTTTTATTTGTACTACTGCCTGGCAGGCTGGAAAGGAAGAGGCGGCTACAGCCATCCCATCAGCGTAGCTGTCTCAGACAAACCTGATGGCAGATATACATACTATGGCACGGTAAACAATCCCGATGGCACACCGTATCAGGACTTTGTCTGCTTTGATCCCGCTGTGATCAACGATGATGGGACTATCCGGCTGTACTTTGGCTCCGGCCCTTTCAAAGGCATGCAGGCAAAACCATGGAATGCGCTCATCCTGGCAAACATCTATGCCAGCGTATTTCAAAAACCAGCAAAAGCATTCCTGCAAAAACCAGGTCCGCTAGGTGCCAATACCGCCGTACTTTGCGATGACATGCATACCCTGAAAGAAATGCCGAAGCGCATCGCCGATACTAAAGACTTCAAGGGACATGCATTCTTTGAAGGCAGCAGTATCCGCAAAGCAAATCATACATATTACTTTATCTACTCCTCTCAGCAGAACCATGAACTCTGCTATGCTGTCTCACAATATCCCGACCGTAATTTTCACTATCAAGGAACACTGATCAGTAACGGTGATATCGGATATCAGGGCAGAAAAGCAAAAGACAGAATAAACGCCACTGGCACAAACCATGGCAGTATTGAGAAAGTGAATGGCAGATGGTATGTCTTCTACCACCGGCTTACCCATGGCAGCGACTATTCCAGACAGATGTGCGCCGAACCTTTGACAATGAACAAAGACGGCACATTCCATCAGGCAGAAATGATATCATCCGGTCTTAGCAGCAAAGATCTGCCAGATCAGGGTGAATACCCAGCCACCATCTGCTGTCATCTGACCAATGGCAGAATGCCGCACCTCGCCAACCAGATCAAAGAAGGCATCCCATGCATCACTGACAAAGATGGCCAATGGTATATCACCAATGCCGCAGCAGGCACAGCGATTGTCTACAAGTACTTCATCTTTCACAAAGGTACAGCTCTGCATCTATGGGCAAGGGGAAATGGCAGCCTGCATATCCTTATAAACAGCCAGAACATTGGCACACTTTCCTTCCACAATTGCCAATGGCAGAGGCAGGCAATACGAATTTCAGAAGACTGCATGCATGCCGCCATAACGTTCTACATCACAGAAGGAAAGCTGGATGTTCTATCACTTGCCTTTACCTCTGTCCACAATCACTCATAATCATGTATTCATGCAAAAACGGCTGTCGGACAAGTATGCCTGCACAGCCGTTTTTCCTTTATTCAAAAGAGAAAATTTATTCACCGTAGACTTTCTGGGCAAGATCAGAAACCACCGAATACAGATCCCCGCTGCCGCCATATACCTGCGAGAAGTCGGTGGAATATACCTGATGATTCCTGATGGCATCAATATCTGCCAGCTGAGGATTGTCATACAATGACTGGATCATTTCATCCATGTCCGGTCCCCCGGCATAGTCAAACAGAATGATAACCTGCGGATTTTCCGCAATAACGGTTTCAATAGAAACCTCAGAACCAGTGGCACTGGCATTGATATTATGCATGCCAACCATCTCGAGAGCTTCATTCTGCAATGATTCTGTGGATGCAGAGCCGAATACCGGCGAACCATCATTGATGTAGGAAACCTCGGCGAGCTTGATATCCTTATCCCCATATTTCTTCTTCAGATCATCTGTATAGGACTGATAATATTCTTTCAGGTCCTCCGCCTTGTCCTGTACATTAAAGATTTTTCCATAGTTATCAATATCTTCCAGAAAAGAAGTAAAGGTGGCACCTGTATAGCCGACATGGGTAATGTAGGAGGAAATACCTGCATCCTTCAATTCATCCACCGTACCAATGCCATAGTCACCATCAATAAACAGATCCCCTCTGCCTGTCACAAAATCAGGATTGACGCCCTGTACAGCTTCCTTGGATGCATAGCCCTGAGCAATCACCGGAATCTTGTCAAAAGCTTCTTTAACATCATCCGGTGCCGTGCCATACACCGCAGCAACGCCAACCAGCTTATCCGCTAAGCCAAGCCGGATCAATAACTGGGCAGTGCCCTGGTTATTGGCAACAACACGCTGCGGCTCACTGTCATATGTGGCTGTAATCGGTGTCCAGGCGGCACCATCGCCAGACACACTGTAGGTATCCACTGTTACCGGATAGCCAGAAGATGATGATGCCGAAGCACTTGCGGATGAAGCAGAAGATGCCGAACCACACCCCGCTAAAAGGCTCACTGCAAGTAAAGCTGAAATTACTGCCTCTCCATCCCAAAGATCAGCAGTCTATGAATCCAACAGAGCAGCAGCCATCATCAAGGTCCCTTATCGTGCATACCGCATCTGATTAACAGACTGTTTTCAAGCCTGCTGTTTCCTCTTGGACAATGAGATCATCACCAGCATGGCAAAGATACATGCAAAGCCAAGTCCATCTCCCAGTGTAAATGGTGTTCCCATGATACCAGTCACAATCGCTGCCGTAACAGGTTCGGCAAAGCCATACAGGATGCCCTTTTCCGGACCGATTTCCTTTACGCCCTGCATATACATCGTAAAGGCAAGCACATTGCCAACAACGACCACAAAAGCAATGCCAAAGATTCCCATCAGATTCGGTACATAGCTGTACTGCCAGATCCGGAAGACAAAGGCAAACAGCAGTCCGCCCATCAGGAAAGACCATGCCTGCAGCACAACAACCGGAAAGTGTGCCAGCAGATGGCGGGGATAGCAGTTATAGACAGTCACGCATCCCGCACAGAGTACGCCGCACAATAAGGCACCCGCCGGAATGCCCAGTTCCATCCTGCCATGTGTTGTAATCAGTGTCACGCCAACCAATGCCAGAATGATGGAGAGAACATCAAAGATACCAGGCTTTTCATGCCTGTGAATACATTCCACAATCAGAATCATGACCGGCGAAAGATCCTGCAGAATGGTTGCCGCACCGGCTGTTGAAAGCTGGATGGTACGGAAATACAGAAACTGACAGAGGGAAATGCCAAGCAGGCCATAGATGAGCAGATCTTTGGTATCCCGCTTTGTCTTCCATGGTGAATAAACATACTTTCCCATTCTTGCCCGGCAGTAGATGAAAAGAATCACACCAGCCAGAAACAGACGGATCGGCACTAACCATCTGGCATCCATTCCCTGCTTTGTAAACAGATACTGACCCATGGAACCGCTCAATCCCCAGTAGACACCGCCGCCCGCCGTCAACAATGCCCCTCTTGCACTTTTTTTCATGGAGTCGATTATATCGCAGCGGACTTTTGTTTGTGATAAGGTTATGACAAAAGAAAGCAGGAATTTTATGAGCAACTATACATACGCGGCAATGATCATCCTGATCACCGGTGCAGCCGGTGTTCTGATCGGCATCTTTGAAGCCATTTCCAGATCAAAAAAGGCATGGGGCTTTGGCAGCCTCCACGCCCCCTTCCCGGTCAAAGACGTACATACATACAACCAGGCCGTCGGACGGCTCTGGATGATCACCGGTCTTGCCATCGCCGCAGACGGCATGATCCTCTATCTCTTTCCTTCCCGTAAAATGGGCATTGTGGCAGTTGTCCTTGCCGTTGTCATATACAGTATCGGCACCGGCTGGTATGTCACATCCATCGAATCCCGTTTCCGTAAAAAGTGAGGTGTTAATGTGAAAACAGCTTTGATTACAGGCGCATCCAGCGGTCTGGGCAGAGAATTTGTCCGCCAGCTGGCTGATGATACTGCCATTGAACAATTCTGGGTCATTGCCCGCCGCAAAGAACGGCTGCTCGAACTGCAGAAATTCACCAGCAAGCCCGTCATTGCCATTCCCCTGGATCTCTGTGATCCCCACAGCTTTGATGTCCTTGCAGAAAAACTGCAGACAGAAAAGCCGGATATCACTGTGCTTGTTGCCGCGGCAGGCCTTGGCTCCATTGGCAAAACCGAAGAGCTGAGCGTTGCGGAAACAGACCGCATGATTGATCTCAACTGCCGGGCAGCCGCTGCTGTAACACGCTTGTGCCTGCCTTATATGCACAAAGGTGCCAGAATCCTGGAGATTGCCTCCATCGCCGCCTTCCAGCCAATGCCAGGCTTCAACGTCTATGCCGCATCCAAAGCCTTTTTGATGAGCTACACCAAGGCATTACACCATGAGATGCTGCCAAGACACATCAAAGTCACCTGTGTCTGTCCCTACTGGGTCAAGGATACCGAATTCATCCCCAAAGCCAGAACAACCGGAAACAGTTTCCGCCACACACCCCTGGCCTCTGTCTCAAAAAGTGTTGTCCGCCTATCCCTGGCCGCATCAAAGGCAAACCTCTGGGTATGCACACCCGGCATTGTCACAACTGCCCAGCGCATTGTAGCCAAGATTGTCCCCCACTGCATCGTGGTTCCCTTCATGGACCTGATCCGCCACATCTGAACAAGCCAATAAATCGTGCCCATCTGAAACCAGACAGGCACGGTTTTTCATATCACGTTTGAAAGTTTCTGATGATCAAGCCTGAGAATCCGGCTGCAGTCAGACAGTGTGGACATACGATGGGAAATCATCAGCACAGTCCGGCCGTTTCCAGCCTGTTTCAAAGTATGCAGGAATTCCTTTTCATGCAGGACATCCAATGCACTTGTCGGCTCATCAAAGATCATCACCGCCGGATTCTTCAGAAACAATCTTGCCAGGCCGATCCGCTGTCTTTCACCACCGGACACCCTGGCATTCATAGCTCCCATCTGCGTTTGGTACCCATCGGGCAGAGAACAGATGAAATCATGAATGCCGGCTTTCTTTGCTGCATCCTCGATCTCTGTCCTTGACGCATTTGATCTGCCAATGGCAATATTCGCTGCAATCGTATCATCAAACAAATACGTATCCTGTTCCATCAGGCCGATCTGTGCATGCAGAGAAGAAAATGAAATGTCCTTCAGATCGACACCATCTATCAGAATCTTTCCTTCCTCCGGATCATAGAAGCGCAATAACAGACGCAGAATCGTCGACTTGCCAGCCCCTGAATCACCGATGAAACCAACCTGGTCACCATGATGAATCTCAAAGCTGGCATGATCCAGCACCTTCACATGCGTGCCAGGATACGTAAAGCTCACATCTTCAAAACGAATCGTATCCACATGATCAATGGCAATCGGATGTGCTGCTTCCTGCACCATCTGCTCTGTATCCTCAATGGCAAAGATGCGCTGGGCACTGGCAAACGTCTCCAACAGGTTTGTTACCACTGTGGTCAATGAGAAGGTGGAGGAAAAAGACGCCGAGGCAATAAATGAAACAATAATGGTTCCCACCGGATTGGCTGCCCCATGCATGGCCAGATAGCCGCCTGCTGCTACGATCAGAATCCTGACGGCATATGTCACAAAATCTGGCAGGGAAGTCAATATCGAGCGGTGCATCTTCAGGCCATGATCCGCTTTGTTCAAAGCTGTATTGCAGGCAAGCATCTGCGACATCCTTGCCCTTCTGGCATCAAAGATCTGAATATCCCGGATGCCATAGACGCTCTCCAGAATCGTACTCTTCAAAGCTGCCTGTGCTTTCCTTGCCTTCTCACCGATCCTTCTGCCTGCCTTCAATGCGGCAAGCGGAATCACAATCGATACAAGCACATAAGCCGGAATCAGAATCCATGCAAACAGACGATTGTACCGCCAGGCAATGACAACCGAAACCACTGGCAGAAGAATCACCGTAAACATCGGTCCGATCATATGGGCAAAGAAGAATTCCAGCTGTTCAATATCACCAACAGCCGTATTCATCACATCTCCCATCTGATGATCAATCAGATAAGCCGGCGCAATCCGGTCAACCTGCGCATAGAAATCCACCCGCATCCTGGCCAGAATGCCATATGCCCCTTTATGCGAAAACACACCTTCCAGATACCGGCCGACGGCAATCAAAGCACCGCATACTGCCATGGCCGTGCCATAGAACCACACACTGCCATTTACTTTCCCATAGGCACACAGTATCAACAAAGCCCCAAAGCCCATCAGCCCCATACGGGACAGATTGCCAATGATACTGGCCAGGGTTGAAACAAGCAGATAATAACGAATCGGATATGCCTTCTTTAACAGACGGGAAATCATCTCATGATAGGAATACTGCTTCTTCATGCGATGCCTCCTTTCTCCAGAGCTGACTGTTCATGAACAAGTGAGGCATAATAACCATCCTGCTTCATCAAAGCTTCATGTGTGCCCTGCTCCGTCATCTTTCCATTCTGCAGCACATAGATGGCATCACAATGGCGGATCGAAGAAAGCCGGTGGGAAATAATAATCAGTGTCTTGTCTTTGGAAATACGTTCAATTGTTTCCCAGATTTCCTTCTCACTTTCCGGATCCACCGAAGAAGTGGCTTCATCCAGAATGATGTAATCTGCTTTGGAAAGCAGTGCCCTGGCAATGCCGATCTTCTGTTTCTGACCGCCAGAAAGCATACTGCCGTTTTCACCCGTAAACCGATCCAGATCACACGCAAAATCATCCAGCCGCACCGCATGCAGAGCAGCCCTCATCTCCTCATCACTGGCATGCAGGCCGCCAAGCAGCAGATTATCCCTCACCGTACCCGAAAAGATCGTCACCGCCTGCGGCACCATCGTAATCTTTTTCCGCACTTCCTGCGGTGTCATAGAAAGATAATCATGCCCATCCATGATGATCCGGCCCGACTTTGGATCCATGAACTTCATCAGTAAGGAGCCAATGGTTGACTTGCCTGAACCGGAAAGGCCAACCAGCGCCACTGAAGTTCCCTTTTGTATCTGCAGAGAAATATCCTGCAGCACATCCCGCCGTGCATCATAGCCATAGACGACATGTTCCAGGCGGATACCGGTTTCCTGCGGATTTACCTTCATATCCGGCTCATAGGGCCGGCTTGTATCCACAGCCAGAATCTCGCCAACCTTGCCCGCTGCTGAAACAGCCGTCAAAGCATCATGGGTTGCACTCATCAGCTCCCTTTCCGCGGTAAAGAAACTGTATGCCAGCAGTAACACCGTCAATGTCCCAGCCAGCGGTGCACTCTGATGGATCACAAGCACCACCACCCAGATAATACCGGCAGAAATCATTGCCTCTGTCACCAGAAACGAAGTGAAATTGATCTTCATGAAAGCATTGATATCCTGATTCAACCGGTCTGCCTTCTGATACAGAATCTCCTTGTGCTCTTTGTCTTTGTCAAACAGTTTCAAAGTTGTCAGACCGCGCAGAGAATCCAGGAAATACCCGGTCATATCATCCACCGAATGCCAGTAGCGCCGCCGCATCTTTTCCAGCCTGAAACGAAACACATTGTGCAGCGGCAGCAGCACCAGTGATACCAGCATCAGCACAATGGCTGCCAGAAGTGAGATCGGCTCAACCTGAAAGAACATATAGACCGGCGCTGCAATGGCAAATAACAACGCTGGCAGATATTCGCTGCAATATGTCTGCATGTGTTCCACCGCATCCACACTGGCTGTAATGGCGGAAACCGGCCCGATCTTTTCAATACTGCCGGCATCCAGATCCATGATCTTGCCAAAGATGGCAGTGCGCATCCGCACCCTGGCATCTGCACTGCAGCGGTATTCCAGTTCGCCCTGCACAAGGCGCAGAACAAAAGCAATCCCCGCAGCCAGAAAAGCCTGCACCAGAGAATAAGAAAGCATGGCCCCATCAAACGAAGGATCCAGCATATCCCCCAGTGAAGCACCGATGTCTTTGAGAAACTGCGTCATGCAGACAAGCATGGCAAACCGTGCGAGAAAGATCAATACAATCCACGGCCATGACTTTTTCGACAGTTTCAACAATGTATGATCCAGTAAAAGCATTTACTCCCCTCTTCTTTCCCAGAAAGAAAAGACTTTGAAACACTCAAAGTCCATCCGGGCGGTTATTCCTGCATGCCTGGGCAATCTTCTGTCCGGTCTTTGTTCCTGCAAGGCCGCCAATTCCGGTTTCCCGGATTTCCACCGGCATCTTTGCACCAATAGTATGCATGGCATCAATCACCTCATCCGCCGGAATCTTAGATACAATTCCTGCTCTTGCCATATCACAGCTGGTCACCGCATTGACCGCTCCAATCACATTCCGCTTCACACACGGCACTTCTACCAGTCCTGCCACCGGATCACATGCCAGTCCTAACAATCCCTTCAGTGCCAGGGCACAGGCATTGACAATCTCCATATTGCCGCCGCCATCCAGATAGGCAAGGGCACCCGCTGCCATCGCACTGGCCGAGCCAATCTCCGCCTGACAGCCGCCCTGGGCACCAGACAAAGAAGACCGCTGTCCAATCACACCGCCAATCCCGGCAGCCACATACAGACCCTCACACATCTTCTCATCCGAGCAGCCTGTCTTCTCCTGATAAGAGATCAATACCGCCGGCAGTACACCGCAGCTTCCTGCGGTAGGAGCTGCCACAATACGCCGCATACAGGCATTGCAGGCAGCCACCTTCAAAGCCTTCTCCATCACAGATGACACAAAATCCCCGGCCAGCATCTCTTTCTTTTCCATGCGGCCATGCAGTAAGGCAGCCTCATGTCCCACCAGCCCGGAGGCAGAAGACATCCGGCCATCATAGCCAGCCACTGATGCTTTCATAGACGCATACATACCAGCCATCCTGGCAAAAGAAGCTTCTTCGGAAATATTTTCTTCATGGCAGTCCTCTGCCTGCACAACCTTCCAGAACGGCTGGCCGCTTTTTCCAGACTCCTCCAGAATTCTCTCTAATGAACTGTACATGTTTCCTCCTTGATGGACAGATACGTAATCTTGATGATGCCAGGATGTGCACGCAATTGTTCCAATGCCGTATCAGGCACTTCCTGATCACACTCAATGACGGTCACGGCATGGCCGCCCCGGCTGTCACGGTCCAGCTGCACCGTCGCAATATTAATATGATGCTCATACAGCATGCCCGTCACTGCCGACACCTCGCCAGGCCGGTCATCATTTTCTACAATCAATGTCGGATATTCACCGGAAAACACGGTCTTCAAACCATCTATCTCCCGAATCTGAATCTGGCCGCCGCCAATGGAAGCCGCCACAATCTCCAGCTTCTTGCCATGTTCACCCTTTAAAAACAAGCGCACACTGTTGGGATGAGCCTCTTCTCCTAAATCAACCGTACCAAGTGTCACTTTCATGCCGGCTTTGCGTGCTTCCTCAAATGCATCCGGAATCCGCTCATCATCACATGCCATGCCCAGAAGACCGGCAATCAATGCCCGGTCCGTACCATGGCCGACACCCGTAGCCGCAAACGAACCATGCAGCAGAATCACGGCATCCACAACCTTTTCCCCTAACAGCCTTCTTGAAACAAGACCAATCCGGGCAGCACCGGCTGTATGGGAACTTGACGGTCCCACCATCACCGGTCCGATAATCTCAAAGATATTCATAGTAAACCTCGTATTCTCAT
Source organism: Lactimicrobium sp. (assembly GCF_036453465.1). Classification (NCBI taxonomy): domain Bacteria; kingdom Bacillati; phylum Bacillota; class Erysipelotrichia; order Erysipelotrichales; family Erysipelotrichaceae; genus Lactimicrobium; species Lactimicrobium sp. The sequence continues at coordinate 24,267 of NZ_JAZHUW010000014.1, read as the reverse complement.
CAACACAATGATCCACAGCACCAGGAGCACCGGTACACCAACCGTAAACTTCGTATGTTTTGTCTTGTGATGAAACACCTTCATACCAAGCAGTGCTCCCAATGCACCGCCCATGGCAGCACTTGCCATCAGTACACGTTCCGGTATGCGCCAGGCATGGACGATGGCTTTATGCTTATCAATGCCAAACAAAACAAACGCAATGATGTTTATCACCAGCAGCCAGCCAGTGATCATTCTGTATGTTTCCATGGCTATGATGATAACACGATCTCACAAAAGGCAAAACGAATGTACAATGAAGAAACATGAACAAGCGTAAAGAACCTGTGAAAATTGTAAGCCATCTGATCAACAGCAGAGATGTCCTGCCAAGACTGCTGCTGTTTCATATCTGTTTGTCTGCCCTTCTGGCATTGATCATTTTCTGCTATGGCTGGATCGTACAGGCCCTGCTGGATGCCGGCGGCCTGGTATCACTGACATCCGGCAATCTGAAATGGATCTTCACCAGCTGGCAGGGATGGACCATCCTGATCAGTGCCATGTTCATCCTCATGCTTTGCACATGCCTGGAAATCAATGCCCGCATCCTGTACTGCCAGGAAGTACTGCAGGGAACCCGGAAACCATCCTTCTGTCAATGCACAAAGCAGGGATTGAAAACACTGCCCCGCTTTCTGACACCTGCCGGCATCCTTGTCATGTTCTGGACCGGCATCATCATCCCGCTGGCAGGCCTTGGCACCACAACCACATGGACTTCCTCTTTGCGCTGGCCAGCATGGATCTTAGCAGGATTCAAGCGCACCCCGATCTTCTATCTGCTCTATGGCAGCGTCGAAGGCACCATTCTCATCCTGAGCTTTCTTAGCATCTATACCCTGCACGCCGCCATCCTGCACAAACAGAAACCATGGCAGGCTGTACACACCTCATGGAGAATGTTCAAAACAAACAGGAAAGAATATCTGCTGGAAACCGCCAGTGCCATCGCTGCCATCTTTCTATCGATCTGGCTTGCCGGCATCCTGACAATCAAAGTTCCGGCCTATCTGCTGAATACGTTCCTGACCAGCCACACCGTTGGCGAAAGAGTCCTGCTTGGTGCCGCCACCATGTTCTGCGTGCTTGTCTATACCATCATCCGCATGCTTGCCAGCAGCTGTCTCATTCTGGAACTGACCAGCATCTGGCTGAGCATGCAGAAAGAAACAGAAGTTCCCGTCAGAAAGCCAAAAGGCAGATTCATCCGCCGCTTCCTGCTGGCATCCCTGGCTGTCTCACTTGCCTTTGGCTTTGTGACAGCAGGCTATTTTGATGACTGGTTTCCGGCGAAATCCGATGCATTGATCATCGCCCACCGGGCCGGCGGCGCCCTTGGTGCTGAAAACACGCTGTATGATCTGGAACTGGCACACGAACAGGGCATCACGGCAGGAGAGATTGATGTACAGCGCACCAAAGACGGCTATTATGTTGTCACCCACGACAACACGTTCTGGCGCACAGCCAATGACAGACGCTATGTCTGGGATATGACCCTGGAAGAGATCCAGACCGAAATCAACATCTTCCCATTGCGGCAGGGCCAGCCAAGTGTCACCGTCTCTACCATCGAGCAGTTTCTGGATAAGGCAAAAGAGTGGAACATGCATTTGTTTGTCGAACTGAAAGGCTATACTGCCGATACGAAGATGGCCGATGATCTGGCCAGAATTGTCAAAGAAAAGAATATGGCAGATCAATGTACATTCATATCCCTCAAATACAACCTCGTTGACTATATGGAAACCACATATCCGGAACTGGAAACAGGCTATATCTACAACATGGCCATCGGTGATACCCCAGATCTCAACTGTGACTGCTTCATTGTCGCAAGCGAAGCAGCCACCCCTGCTGCCATCTATGCCATCCAGGCAAAAGGCAAGAAAATCTATGTATGGAGTGTCAACACCACCAGCCAGATTGAAAAATTTCTGAAATCAGATATCGACGGCATCATTACCGATCAGCCTGTCAATGCCAGAAAGGTAGAAAGAAAACTGGAAAGACGGTCAGACTTCCAGAGAGTCTATGACAACCTGACGACACTCATTCCATCCTTCCTGCCCATCTCATAATAAAAGGAGGCAGATTGCTCTGACTCCCACGCAACATTCATTCTCAAGCCCAGTTCACACTCACTGTGTAATCGGATCCATACACACTTCTGACCCTGTCAACAATGAAGGCTTCCGCACTCTTCTCTGCCCGCTCCAGAAGGTCTGTACCTTCCACATAGGATTCAAACTCATCCTTGATGGCATCCTCAATCCCAGGATAATCCTCAAATCTGAAAGAATTGAAGATACTGTCATTCACATCCCATATTTTCGAGTTGGCAGTATACACATCCAATAGTTCTACAGATGGCGCATCAACCGTTACCGTCTTAGCATCTTCATCCACATCCGCCACCTTGATCTGCGTGGCATCCTTGATGCCAGCCTTGGCCGTACCGTCATACTCAATCAGGGCCGATTTGCCGGTAAACGGAATCTCAATCCCCAGAACCTTCTCCTTTTCCTGCGTATATTCGTAAATATATCTGCCCGTAACCTGTTCCGTCGCTAACTCCGCAATATCATCAAAGGAAACGACTACCGGTGCCGTAGTGGAAGAAGAACTGCTGTGATGAGGCAGAATGTCACCAAGATATGGTCCTGCAAACACACCCCCAAAGAAGATGGCAATGCCAAGAAGAATGCGGAACGCTGCTTTTTTCATATATCCTCTTTCCAAAAAAGCCAGGGCTGTACGCTCCGGCTTCTTTTCCAATTCAATTTCAGTAAATCACAACCGGTGTATTGACATCCACCGCATTGAAGATGGACTGGGCAACACTGTAAGACAGGTTGATGCAGCCATGGGATCCTCTTGTATAGTACAGTGTACCGCCAAAAGCAGACTGCCATGTCGCATCATGCAGGCCGACACCCGTCCAGGTAATCGGCATCCAGTAGGCAACCGGAGAACTCCATGTGGAGCCATCCCAGGCCGTTCCCTTCAGTGTAGCATTCTGTTCCTTCTTCCAGATCCGGAACACACCGGTCGGCGTATCCTGGCCATGTTCCGGCTTGCCGGTAATCACATCCGACTCCAGCACCAGCGATCCATTCTTGTAATACCACAGATGCTGCGCAGAGATGGATACTTCAATATACGTATTGCCAATATCACCATTGGTACCATTGCGGCCGCCGGATGCCGTCACATCCCAGAAGGCACTGACCGTCTGAGACTGACCCGAAACAGCGGCTGCCGCAATCGCTTCCTTGGTAGAATCCTTGTTCATCATCCAGCCATATGTATCCGTAGCGCCGCCGCCCACAGTTACCGTAGAACCATCATGAGCCGTAAACGTACGCTGCGTATAAATCGTATTGTACTTCTCAGCCAGCGAATCCACATATGCTGTCATCTTGTCATCATTGACCGTGATCGTGGCATCATCCACATTGATATTCAGCAGATCCACCAGTGCATCGCCAGACAATGTTTCCGTTGCCCCGGAAAGATCAATCGTAATCACTTCATTCTCGATTGACTTCATCAGGTTCAGCTCTTTTGTCAAAGCTTCATCATCAGACTTGATGGTCGGTTCCTCATAGCAGCCTTCCGCATCCAGATCGACTTCACTCTGGCCTTCAGACAATGCAGTCTTGACCGCAGTCAGCGTCTTATCCTTATCCAGCGTATTGCCTTCTGTCTCTGCCACAATCTCATACCCATTGGTTCCCCGCTCCACATGAGCATTGACCGGTGCCACCACATTTGAACCAGAAATGCAGTTCAATGCACTCAAAGCCTCTTCCAGCTTTGTCTCATCATAACTGACATCCAGATCCATCGTCTCATTGCTTGTCTTGAATACATACGCCGGCCACTTCCAGGCACTCTGACTGGAAATCACCTGCTTCATGGCAGCTGTAGAAACATTCGCCTGATAATCAATATCATCAAGCAAAATTGTCTCACTCTTATCATCCTTTTCCACAAGGGTGATAACCTTGCCCTCACTGCTGGCAAGGGCATCCATTGCCTTTGCGGCCGTATCATTGCCAACGGCTGTGCCATTGATCACCGTATGCGGCATCAGATGGCTGCTGTAATATCCGCAGCCAATGCCATACACTGCTGCCAGAGCACCAGCCACTGACAATACACTGATCCAAATCACTTTCTTCTTATTCATCGTAATATCCCTGCTCCCCTGAGGTCTACTAATCTATATGGTACCTGCATAGTTTATCACGACTTCCCATTTTTCGTCTGAATATGCCCTGAAAAACAGGTGAACATACCAGAACACTGGAATATATACGCTGCGTATCATGCAACAGAAGGCTTTTCTGTGCGCACTTCCATGCTAAAATAGCTGGAAGGAAAAAGGGGGCCAGGCAGATGCTCACATTGGAAAATATCAAACGAACATGCAGTGAACCAGTCTTTCACCAGGCAGAAACGCTCTGTGAGCAGGGGGCTGTCAAAGATCTGACCGTATCACGGGATCAATCATCCGGCCTGGTTGATATTGAAGCAGATGTTGCCATCGGCAGACGCAGCTATCACGTCTATGTCTGCATCAATGAAACCCTCGGCTTCATCTTTGATACCGACTGTACATGCACCCTTGGCGCTGAATGCCCCCATACCACGGCTGTATTGCTGCAGTATCTGAAAGAAAGTGCAAAGGAAGAAGAACAGACACCGGAAAAAGGAAGAGCCAGTGATGAAACCGTTGTGCATCTGCTGGAACGAATCGAGCAGGCACCGGTGGATCTGCGTTCTGCCACCAATGTCCTGCTGGTGCCATATGTATCCGCTGACCAGCGTGATCCCGAAGCACTGCATTGTGAATTCCGCATCGGCCGCAGTGAGAACAAGATGTATGTCCTGCCTAACATCACTGCCTTCATCAACCTGATCAACACCCACGGCTATCACCGCTATGGCAGAGAACTCGAATTTGTCCATGACCTTTCCGCCTTTCACAGAACCTGCCGCCGGCTCGTTGTCTTTTTACGTTCTCTGGTAAACAAGGAAGACACCTTCCGCAGCAGTTCTTCCTTTCCCGGCTATTACAATAATGACTATGAAATCGGCAGATCCCTCTGCTTACGAGGCAGATATCTCGATGCCTTCATGACAGCCGCCCAGGACTTGGACCTGCATGTCATGCATGCTGAAGAATATGGCTATGCCGGTGACACGGTATATCACAAGAAAGAAGGACTGCCCGATCTGCACGCTGAATTAAAGCAAAGTGACAGCGGCTGGCTGTTATCCACCAGCTCCCTGCGCATGTTCAAAGGCAGCCAGCAGCTCTACATCTTCGATGGCACAAAGCCTGTCTACTACGTATCCCAGCGCACCTCTGAAAAGCTCGTTGCCCTGCTGGACTACATGCAGGCTGCCGGCAGAAATGCACAGTACATCTCCTCCAGCGACCTGCCTGCCTTTGCCCGTGATCTCTATCCTCTGCTGGAAAGCCACACCGCCTTTGCTGCAAACGGCTTTGATCCTGCAAAGTATCTGCCGGATAAACCCGATTTTGAAATTTATCTGGATGCCCCGGACAAAGATGTCATTACCGCAGAGCTGTATGCCATCTATCCCGACAATCGATACAACGTATTTGCCGGCATCCAGGCTCAGGGCAGAAGGTCCATTGCGGATGAAAAGCAGATGGATGCCTTTGTCTCTCAGTGGTTCAATGCCTATGACCCAATTCACAAGCAGATGACGCTTGCCAATGATGAAGAAAAGCTCTATGAACTGCTGCAGGAAGGCATCCATGCCATGCAGGAAAAGGCAAAGGTCTTTGTCTCAGACACCCTGAAGAAACTCACGGTACGCAAGGTTGGCAAGATCACAGTTGGCGTTTCGGTCAATGACAGTGACGACCTGCTGCAGCTGAGCATCGTCTCGGCCACCATGAAACCTGAAGAAATTGCTGAGATCCTGTCTCACTATGACCGCAAGAAGAAATTCTTCCGGCTGAAAAGCGGTGAATTCATTGACCTGGATGACGGCGGCCAGTTTGATGAATTTGCCAGTCTGGCCAATTCCCTGCAGTTAAAAAAGAGCGACATTGAAAAAGGCACTGCCCAGGTTGGCAAATACAGAGCCATGTACCTGGAGGAAGAAAGTGATGAGACAAGCCTGGAAATTGACCGGGATGCCCGTTTCCGTAATCTGATTGCCAATATCAAGAGTACGGATATTGATGACTATGAACCGCCCAAACATCTGGAAAGCATCATGCGCGACTACCAGAAGGAAGGATTCCGCTGGCTCAGCGCCCTGTATCATAACGGCTTCGGTGCCCTGCTCGCCGATGAAATGGGACTTGGCAAAACCCTGCAAGTACTCTCCTTTCTGGATGCCAACAAAGGCTTTGGTAAAACGCTGGTTGTCTGTCCGGCCTCCCTTGTTTACAACTGGTATCAGGAAGTACAGAAGTTCGCCCCGGATCTGAAAGCTGTCACCATCATCGGCTCCGCCATTGAACGCGAAGAAGCCAAGGCCGCTTCTGATGAAGCAGATATCCTGATCACATCCTACAACCTGCTGAAAAAGGACATGGAATTCTATCAGGATAAAACTTTCACCGTGGAAATCATTGATGAAGCACAATACATCAAGAATGCCGGCACCATGGCCTCCAAAGCCGTCAAGGATATCCAGGCAAAGTTCCGCATCGCCCTGACCGGCACACCGATCGAAAATCGTCTCAGTGAGCTCTGGTCCATCTTCGACTTCATCATGCCCGGTTTCTTCTTCTCCTATCACCGGTTCCGCTCCACCTTTGAACTGCCGATCATCCGTGACAAGGACGCCTATGCCGAGATCATGCTGCAGAAGATGATCCGTCCGTTTGTACTGCGCAGATTAAAGAAGGATGTATTGAAAGATCTGCCTGACAAGATGGAAGAAGTCTATTATGCCAATGCCGATACCGAGCAGAAACAGCTCTATGATGCCCGCGTCCAGCAGATCCGCTATGCTCTGAAGAATACAACGGATGAACAGTTCCGCCATCAGCATATCGAGATCCTGTCCGAGCTGACCCACCTCAGGGAAATCTGCTGCGATCCCGCCCTTCTCTATGACAACTATACCGGCGGCTCTGCCAAGGAAGAACTGTGCCTGGATCTGATCAAAAATGCCACGGAGGCAGGCCACAAAGTACTGCTGTTCTCCCAGTTCACTTCCATGCTGGCAATTCTGACCAGACGCCTGAAAGAAGAAAACATTGCCTACCATCTGCTCACTGGTGCAACCAGTGCCAGAGAAAGAGCAAAGATGGTCGATGCCTTCCAGAAAGATGATGTTCCGGTCTTTGCCATTTCCCTGAAAGCAGGCGGCACCGGACTGAACCTGACCGCAGCCGATATTGTCATCCACTATGATCCATGGTGGAATACCGCCGTTCAGAACCAGGCAAGCGACCGTGCCCACCGCATCGGGCAGAAAAACATTGTCTCTGTCTACCGCCTCATTCTGAAAGATACCATTGAGGAGCGCATCCTTAAACTGCAGGAAGACAAGGCAGATCTGGCTGGCAGAATGCTGGATGGCAAAGATATGTCCAGAGCAGGATTTACAAGAGAAGAACTGCTTTCTCTGCTGGATTGACACATAAACAAAAACAGAAATGCCGGCTGGCATTCCCTTTTGTTATGCAGATATATGATCCTGATTTTCCAATTCTTCCCTGCTTTGCAGCAGATGATGAATTGCCTTTGACAGTGATTCCACGCTGCTGGAAAAACATAACAGCAGCCATACAAGCACGCTCATCATGCCAGCCTTATACATCATTACGCCTCTCATATACAAACCGCATAATGAAGCCGCAAACACCAACAGGCAGAGAATCCGCATCCCCTGAAAGATCCCGGAAAAACGATGGGCAAAAACATGAGAAAGCCAGGGCACCACGCAGATCAGAATGATGCCATCCAGCAGGCCAAGTAAGCCAAGCACCGGATTGGCCATAAACAGGATGATGTCCAAAACAATGCCATAGGCAATGAATAGATAATCCCGTACGGTATCCAGCCGTCCTGACAGCAATGCACCAGCCAGAACTATAATAGCTCCCAGCAGTGCAAACACTCTTACATTGAGGCTGCCGGTCAGGCCAAGCTTGACAAGATACAGATTCATAAACGGCAGAAACAGCAGTACCAGTCCTGCCTCCTCAACTGCATTCTGCTTAAAGCAGAGATGGCTGTACCATCCCACAAACAGAACAGATAACATGGCATAGGCACTGATGCCATCCAGCAGGAAGCGGTGCCATACAAACACAAGCATCCATGCATACATGCCATAGACAAACATCTTGCCAATCACAGAAAGCCAGCGGTTCTGTTTCTTTTCACACAAAAAAGACACACCACAGGCAGCTGCCCAAAGCAGACCTGTCTGCCATTGCAATACGATCAAAAACACAAAGCAGGCTGCCATCTGACAGTATCTCAGTGCTTCATCATTGCTGTTTTCCTGCAGCCAGCCAAAGCCAAGCCGGCAGATCACAGCCGTGCCGCTGACAATCATCAATGCAAACACCATCATGTAAAACGTGCCGGAGGTGGCAAACAAAGAAGAAAGCAGAGATGCCACCCCATACAATGCCGCTGCCTGCAGACCATACAGACAGAAGGCCAGTAATGGGTACATGATGTCACGTCTATCAATATTCCATTTTTTCATAGATATCCTCTCAGGTTAATCAATCACAATCCTGGCCGTACTGCCGCCATCTTCCTGCAGATTCTTCTTTACCACAATCTTCCGGCTGATCCTCTCTTCCAGCTGAGACACATGGGAAATAATACCAATCAGACGGTCTGCCTCAGAGATGGAACTTAATGTATCCACAGCCTGGGCAAGCGATTCTTCATCCAGGGAGCCAAAGCCTTCATCGATAAACATCGCATCCATCTGTACATGGGCATGGTCCTGGGTGGCATCAGACAACCCCAGTGCCAGCGACATTGAAGCCAGGAAAGACTCACCGCCGGAAAGAGAATCCACCGGCCGCACCGTATCATTGTAATGATCAATCACATCCAGTGCCAAGGCCGCATGGGACTGACGGCCAAGATGATCCTGATGGCGCACAAGCTCATACTGACCCGATGACATCTGCCGGTACCGCCGGTTGGCATAGTACAGAATCTCATCAAAGTAATGCATCTGCACATACTCCTCCAGAGTCACCTTCTCCTTGCCGCTTAAATGCGAATCTGCCGTATCGGCAAGCGAGCGCACCAGGTCATAGTGCTTCTGCAGTTTCTCCAGCTTCTTCATGCCAGAGCTCACTTTATGAAAGGCCTGCACATTATTCTGTAGACGGTGGCTGATCACACTCAAAGCATTCTGCATTGATGACAATTTCTTCTGACTTTCTGCCAGTCTGCTTTGATCTGCTTTCAGCTCTTTCAAGAAGCTCTCTTCATCAATAGCAGGCAGCGAAGCTTCATATGTTTTTTTCTGCAGTTCAAGATCACGCAGTGCCTGTTTTGCGTCCAGAACATCCTGCTGCACCTGCTGCCATGCTTTCTGCCGGCGCTCAATCTCATCAGAAAGCACACGCATCTGGTTTTTCGCATCGGCTTCACTGCCATAGGCAAGATCCTTCTGCAGGATCTCAATCTTCTGCTTTGCCTGCTGAATCTCACCCTGTTTCCGGGATTCCTCCATCATCGCAGCCTGCATCTGAGCACGCATATCATCCACATTCTTTGAAAGCGTATCAATCTCTGCTTCTGTCTGCTGCAGCACTTTTTCCTGCTTTAACAGCAGTGAAATCTTCTGATGCATCCCATCGATCTCTTTACCAATCTTTTCAATGGCATCACGCAGACTGCCTGCATCCATAACACCTGCCTGCTGTAAAGAAACGCACAGATTCTTCTGTTGTTCCTGCAGCTTTGCTTTGATCCCGGATAATTTCTGATGGGCGGCATCACTTTCCTTCTTTGCCTTCAGACTCTTTTTCTCTAAGCTTTCCACCGTTTTCTGATCCGGTGCATTCTCAGCAAGATGGGCCAGAGAAGGATGATGGACAGCACCACAGACCGGGCAGGGTTCCCCATCCTGTAAACCAGATGCCAGCAGGCCGGCCTGCTCACGGAAAAACACTGACCGGTTTTCCATGTATACATGATTGGCATCCTCATAGGCACGCAGTGTCTTTTCAACAAGTGCTTTTGCCTCTGTTTCTTCATGCTGTGTCTGCTGAATCTGCTGCTGCAATGCAGCAATGGCCTGCAGCTGTGTCTGATAGTTTTGCTTCGTCTTCAGATCACTCTCAGCCTGAATGCGCTTTGCAGGCACATCTTTGTATGCCTGCTGCAGCTGCTGATCTTTGGCAAGTGTCTGTTCTGCCATTGTCAGCTTCTTCTGATTCTGCACAATCTGTTTCTGCAGATGATCCACTATATTTTCCATCTGCTGCAGATCCTTCTTAGCCTGCTGCATTGCCCCATACTTTGGCAGCTGTTCCTTTTCCCGGGCAAGCTGCACCTGCAGTGCGGCAATGGCCTGATCCTCGTTGGCCTGCTGCTTTGCCAGCAGAATCTTTTGTCTGGCATTCAGAGTATCTTCTGCTGCCGGAATCTTTTTCTCGATGGCATGCAGATCTGCATAGCGGCCAGCCATCTCTTCCTTTTGACCAATGGATCTGGAAAGCACTGCATTGTCATCACTTCTCTGCTGCACCTGCTTTTCCATCTCTGCCTGATCCTCTTTATCCGCATCAATTGTTTTCTGTACTTCTGATGTGAATACATCCTGCTGAAGAAACGGATTGTCAGACTGCCAGTGGGACAGATCACAGGCATCATTGCCCTGCAGAAAGCCAATAGCACTCTGCAAAGCAGTCATTTCCGTATTGACCTGATCAGCTGCACTGCGGCGCTCCTCTTCCAGCTTAATCATCAACTTCTGATAATTGCCTGTATGAAACAGATCCTGAAACAGCTTCACACGCTGCTTTGTGTCCGCAGTCAATAACTGGCGGAAACTGCCCTGGGCAATCATGGCAATCTGGGCAAACTGATCACAATCAATCTTCAGGATTTCTTCAATCTTATGTGTAACCTGTGTACTTTTGGCAATGACAGAACCATCCGGCATGATCAGTTCAGCATCCTGTGACAGAAGATCCTTTTCCTTCTGATAGCGCAGTTTCCGCATCACATGATAGGTTCTGCCCCCATAGGAAAAATCCAGCTTCACATATGTCTTCACACTGTCATCCACATACTGTGACCGCAGTGTCTTCACACTCCGGTTATCACCTGATGTGCGCCCATACAGCGCATAGGTAATGGCATCAAAGATCGTTGTCTTGCCAGCCCCGGTATCACCGGTGATCAAATACAGGCCGGCATCCCCAAGCAAAGAAAAATCCAGCACCGTCGGCTTAGCATACGGGCCAAAGGCACACATTTCCAAACGCAGCGGTCTCATACCTGCTCACCTCCATTCCAGATCTCATCAATCAGATCTTTCAGCCAGGAAATCTGTTCCGTGCTCATTTCCACACCATTGCGCTCCTTGTAAAACCTGGCAAACAAGTCAGAGGGAGACATTGTCTGCATCTGATTGACAGGCTGAATCATCTCAGCACGCGTTCTTTCATTGTCATATTCCAGCCGCATCGCATTGGGATACAGCTGCCGCAGATAGCGGATGGCATCCGGCTGTTCCTGATTGTCATGCAGTACAAAGCGGACATAATCCTCTTTGTTTTCATCCTCATCTGCAGCAGAAAGGATTTCTTTGTAATATCCCTCAATGGTACGCAGATGATGCAGCGGCGTTAACGTACGTGTATAAACATGCACAGTGCCCTTTTTTTCCATCTGTATAAAGCTGATCGACTTTTCCTGCTTTTCCTCCGCAAAAGAATAGGCCAGAGGCGTACCCGCATAGATCACATGATCATTGATTTTCTGCCGGCGGTGGATATGGCCCAGTGCCGCATAATCAAAGCCATCATAAACCGATGATGAAATCTCATCCAGACCGCCGACAATCAGCTGCTCAGAGCCAAGGGGATCCACCTGTGCCCCCGTTACAAACTGATGAGACACAATCACATTCCGCTTGGAAAAGTCCACATCCGACATGGCAATGGCCTTAGCCACCGCTTCCTGATAGCTGCCAACTCTTTCATCTTCATCCAGATACCGGTTGACATAGCTTGGCCGGATATATGGCAGCAGCCACACATGCACTTTGCCGAATGCATCCGCCAGCACATCATGATCCATCTTCCCATCAAAGTTTCCACAGATATGAATGCCCTGGCTGGCCAGCAGATGTCCCGCATAGGCAAGCCGATCTCCCTGATCATGATTGCCGGCAATGAGATAGGTACGGATATGGTATTTTACAAGATCCGTCAGGAAATCATCCAGCAGATTCACTGCCTCCACCGAAGGCACTGCCTTGTCATACACATCACCGGCAATCAGCAGTGCATCCGGCTTTTCTTCCTCCAGGATCTTTACAATTTCTTTCAGAATATGTTTCTGTTCTTCTGCCATCGACACATGATTGACAACCATGCCAAGATGCAGATCTGCCAGATGTGCAAACTTCATGAAATACCTCCTGTCAGCTGTCCTTCTATCTTATCATTCCCGACGTACAAAACGGGCAGATCCAAACAAGGGTCCGCCCGTTTCATTCTCTTCTTTACAAACTCTTACAATTCCTTGGCATCCCCGTGCACTCTTTCACGGGTATCCACCTCATCTTCATCAAAGCCGATCTTCTGCTCAAACTTTGACTTTTCACTCTCCTTCGGCACAGCCGCCGGATAGTGCTCCGTAAAGCAGCCAAGGCACAGATCGCAATTGGCATCGGCACACATCTGCCTTACCCCATCCACACTCAGATAGCCAAGGGAATCCGCACCAATATACTTGCAGATCTCATCCAGGCTCATCTTACAGGCAATCAGATTCTTCTTCGAATCAATATCGGTGCCATAGTAACATGGTGAAATAAACGGCGGGGCAGAGATACGCACATGAATCTCCTTAGCACCGGCATCCCGTAACAATGCCACGATTCTTGCCGAAGTTGTACCACGCACAATCGAGTCATCCACCATGATCACGCGCTTGCCTTTGACAACCGACGCAATCACATTCAGCTTCATGCGCACCGCATTCTCACGCTGATCCTGCGTAGGCTGAATGAACGTTCTAGCAATGTAACGGTTCTTGGTAAAGCCCATCTCATACGGAATACCAGATGCCTGGGCATAACCGATGGCCGCATCCAGACCAGAATCCGGCACACCGATCACCACATCCGCATCCACCGGATGCTCTTTGGCAAGAATATGGCCGGCATTGATGCGGGCCTGATGAATGCTCAATCCTTCCATCACACTGTCTGGACGGGCAAAGTAAATATATTCAAACGCACACATGTGCTTCACCGGATTGACATGTTCACGGATGGAGCGAATTCCCGTCTTATCCACAACCACAATCTCACCGGCATCCAGATTGCGGATGAACTTCGCACCTAAAGAATCCAAAGCACATGTCTCTGAGGCGAAGATGATCTGGCCATCCTTCATCTGGCCCATGCATAAAGGACGGAATCCCGTCATATCACGCACTGCAATCAGCTTCTCCGGCGACATGATCACCAGTGAATAGGCACCTTCCAGATTATACATGGCACGGTTGATGGCCTCTTCGATGGATGGTGCACTCAGCCGTTCCTTGATGATCATATAGGCAATGATCTCGGTATCATTTGTCGTATGGAAGATGGCACCATGCATCTCCAGCTTGCGGCGCAGCTCCGGCGCATTCGTCAGGTTGCCATTATGCACAAGAGCAAGCTGGCCCTTGATATGGCGCACCACCAGCGGCTGGGCATTAGTCTGATTCACTGTGCCAAAGGTTGAATACCGGGTATGGCCGATTGCCATCTGGCCCCGGCCAAGCGACATCAGCTTCTCACGCGTAAACACGTCACGCACCAGGCCGACATCCTTCTCACATGTAATCACACCGCGGTCATTCACCGCAATGCCGCAGGACTCCTGTCCACGATGCTGCAGAGAAAACAAACCATAATACGTATTGCCAGCTACATCTGTCTTACCATTCTGATCATAGATACCAAAGACACCGCATTCCTCGTGGATCATGCGCTTCCCTCATCTTTCCATTCAAATAACGCTGTTAGTATACATCCTCACACAAAGAATCACAGTAAAAACAGACCAAATCGTCATGCGGTTCAATTTTGTTTTCCTGCGGACAATGCAGAAATTCTATCTGCCATCATTTCCTTCAAAGATACTTTGACTTCATCCGGAAGACTACATTCATCCACTGTTTTCATGAAAATATCCTTCTTTAAGATTATTTCCTGAATCATGTTAACAGCCGCTTTCTGATTGATGCCGCAATGCTGTGCCAGAATCAGAAAGTCTTTGCGATGCAGATTTTTCTTTTTCCCATTCAATGTCAGCGCAGTCTGCTCTTTGTCAGAGGAGACAACAAGATTGACCGGCAGAAGATCATATGCAGGAGAAAGCGTGAAGATACGATTTCCAGGTTTCTTCTCTATTAAAGAGAAATTCTTCAGATGCATATCTGAGTTCAATGTTACAAAGCAAAACAGAATACGCAGAAAAAAATCCGCAAGATCCAGACCAGGCTGACTGGAATACTTCCAGATAACCTGCCCGCATTGTTCATAAGAGCTGCTGTATTTATCTGCCGTCTGTCTTTGCATCAACTGGCAGAAATCCTCCATCGCATACATTTGAAAACTGTCAGAATCAGCCGTATTCCGCCGGTCAATGCGTTTTGTAATATAACCAAACTGTTCATTCTGCAGTCTGATTAATGCGTGTGGTACTGTCCTGATGCCAATCCGATCCGCCATGGTCATCACAAGCTGCTCTGTTTCCGGCAGAAGCGCATACTCATCAGAAGGTGGCTTCAGGATGTAACCGGTAGGATAATCTACCAATGTCAGACGATTTTGACTCAGCTTGGAAAGATGCAGCGATAATTTCTTCTGAACACCGGCAATCGTCTGATGATGTTCAACTGACAAATCTGCCAGTTTCTTCATTTCATCATGATTGATCTGCAGCGAAGGCAGCTCATCTGTATCAAAAAACTTGTTAATACACCTTTTATGCCAGCCGATTGATTCTTCCTGTGCTGACAGCGGCTTTCCACAGCAAAGACAGCGTTTCATGCGTCCTCCTCTATCCTGACATCACCGATGCAGTCACGGCAGGCCGCCAGTAATAGCCCAAACCGATCCTGACGGCTGATCTTCCAGTTCCTGCTGACAAGATCCAGCAGCCATCCCTCCGGTATTAATCCATCAAAGAAAGGAAAAAGATTCTTTGCAGTATAGGGCTCTTTTTGCAAAGGCAGAGTCAGACTGACAGCCACTGCATCAGGCTGACAAAGCCACTCTGAAAGGTAATAGAAAACATACCCTGCATCCGTTTCCTGTATCTTTCCACACAGATGATTCTGCACAAATACATTACCGCTGCGCAATACACGATCACTCATGACTGATTCTCCCCGGCACCGCCGTCATGCCAAACATAGCCAGTGCCTGATTTACCTTATCCATGCGGACTGTCTCTTTTCCCTGTTCCAGATCACGCACAAAGCGAAGACCAAGTCCCGACCTCAAGGCAAACTCTTTCTGCGTCAGGCCAGCTTCCCGCCGCGCTTTCTTTACATATTTTGCAATTTCATTCATGAATAAATTATACCATATCAGGTATATATTAATTCTGGCTGAATAGTTTTATACCCTTTAAGGTATATTCTATATATGTTAGCAACAGATTATACTCGATAGGGTATATTCTAAAGCATTATTACGCATTGCATCCAAAGCATATGCTGCAGAGCCTGCTGTATACAGCCGCCTATCTTTAATTTCCCAGATAAAAAACATGCATGATGTGCTTTACAAAGTGCATCATGCATAGCTTTTACATTTACGAGATGATTCTCAGAAGAATGTCGAAATCACGGTCAGGATGGCCAGGCCGCCCTGCATCAGAATGATCTTAGGATTGCTGGTAATACTGCCATATGCCGCCACTCCAATGATGTAGCACATTAGACAGAACACACCCTTCAGACTGTTGAAGGTAAACACAGACAGGAAGATCATCACCGCAATCAGGCCGTTGTAGATCCCCTGGTTTTTAAACAATGTATTGACACTCTTTCTTCTCAGCTCTTCCTGGCTCATACCGAATACTTTTGCCGTCTTTTCAGAATCTGTTGCCACGGATTCCAGATAACAGATGTAAAGGAACTCAAGTGCGGTCAGAACAGCCAGAATCTTTGTCACAATATTCATTTCTCAATCCCCCTCTTTCGAGGATCACCTTACCAAAAGAAAAAGATGGCGTCTAGAGTTCTGCCTCTTCCTGCGCCATCTGCGCCAGTACATCATCGATCTTTTCTGCTGTACAAAGACCGCTGGAAAAGGCTGCTGCCCCGCCGCAGGCAGTCCCAAGCGTCAAAGCACCTTCAAAGCTTTTCTGCACAAGATATCCAAACAGAAAGCCAGCCACCATGCTGTCACCCGCACCGGTCGGATTGACAACCTTACCCGATGCTGCTTTTCTTTGGTACACCTGGCCATCTGCGCTCATCAGCACAGCACCGTCTTCACCAAGAGATACCAGCACATTTTCAGCACCCTTTTCCTGCAGGAAAGCAGCCCCTTCCAGCACATCATCCAGATGTTCCATCTTTCTGCCCGTCAAAGCTTCCATCTCCGGCCGATTCGGCTTGATCAAAAACGGATGAAAAGGCAGCACCGGCTCCAGCAGCTTCTTTTCTGCATCGACGATGATTTTCATCCCCTTTGGTGCCTTCTGCATAATACGCGCATATACATCATTCCCAAGACCCGGCGCACAGCTGCCCGAAAGCACCAGAACATCTGTCTTATGCATGGCTTTAACCCGTTTCAGCAGATCCTGCAGATCATATTCCTCAACAAGAGGCCCGGGTCCATTGATCTCTGTATCATCGTCATCATGAATCTTGATATTGATGCGCGTACTGCCACCCATCACATGGATAAACTCACAATGCACGCCGGTCTTTGCCAGCATGTTTTCCAGCATGGTGCCGGTATCCCCTGCCACAAAGCCCAGTGCCGTGCTTTTCATCCCCAGCTGATCCAGCACCAGAGACACATTGATGCCCTTGCCGCCAGGAAACAGCTGTGCGCTCTTTGCCCGGTTCAGCTGTCCCTTTGCAAAGTGCTCCACCTGCATCACATCATCCAAAGCAGGATTCAAGGTAACCGTATAAATCATGAATTTCTCCCTCAAAGCAGAAACTGCAGCTTCTCCTTGAGAACCTGCATCTGCACATCACAGGTCATACAATACACTTCCCCATCACAATGCACCCATAATGGAGAATCACTATGCATGCGGATGTCCTTTGCCCGCCGCTGGCCGACATGATCCGTATACTTCACCTGAGAGCCATTGTATGCATGCACAAAAACACGGATAAATGAACCCAGATGAAAGCCAAAGGCCTCACACACATCCAGCTGCCCATCCTGGGCATCGGCATATGGGCAGAACTTGAAGCCACCGCCCTCATAGCAGTGATTATGCACGGAAAGAAATGTTGCTTTCTCTACCGTTTCCTTCCTGCCATCAAGTTCCAGCTGCACCGGTGCATTCTTCTGTTTCAGAATCAGCCGCAGTGCAATCAGCACATAGATCAAAGAACCAAGATGAATCTTATTCAGCTTAGCCTTGGCAGAAGACAGAAAGACCTGCTGACAGATCGCCGCATCATAGCCAAAACCGCTTGAAACAAGAAACTTCTGTACAAACGGATCCGGGCCGCCATCACTGACTTCCTTTGTGGAATGGTCCATGAAACAGGATGGATGAAAGATGGTGGTCTCACCAATATCCATCTTTCTTCTGACCCTGCCTTCCAGCATCGTCTCAACCAGCTTTGCCACATCCTTGTCCAGGTTCATATCCCGGACCATATCATTGCCCGATCCACATGGAATCAGGCCGACCAAAGCATGTTTGAAATCCTGAATGCCATTGACAGCATCATTCATGGAGCCATCGCCGCCAATCAGAATGATGCCGATGTTCTCCTTCAGATGTGATGTCAGCTCTTTGCAGATGGTGCGGATATCATGTGAAAGAGAGGAAACATGAACGGTATATGACACTTTGTCAAACAAAGGTTTGATCTTCTGCCACAGTTTCATTGTCCTTCCGGCAGCCGCCGCCGGATTAATAATGACGTGAAATTCCATACATCATGATTGTACACCCGCGGCCCGCTTCTGCTGTTTTTCCAGCATCACAAAATACACCACACAGAGGATATTCTGCACAAAGGAAGCCGTCGGTGTTGCCAGGCCGATCCGGAACAATGACACCGGCTTGACCTTGCTCATAAGGAAGGAAACCGGCAGACGGATGCCAATGCCGCCGATCAGATTCTCCGCCATGACAAACCTTGTTTTGCCACAGCCATTGAAATAACCGGCCAGATTGAAGAAGATCGGTGTCAGCAGGCAGTCAATGCCATATGCTTTCAGATACTGCCAGCCGGCCGCAACCACTTCCGGCTCCCGGGCAAAGATCCGGCACAGCATATCACCATGGAAGAAGGATAGATAAGCCATGACAGCACCAATGATCCATGACACCGCCAGACCATACAGCAGTCCCTTCCGGGCCCGGTCCAGCTTATTGGCACCAAAGTTCTGGGCCGCAAAGGCTGCCATGGATTGGGAAAACGCACTTGGCACAAGCATGATAAAACCGCAAACCTTCTCAGCCACCCCGACACCGGCACTGGCAGTGACGCCAAGCACATTGACAATCGCCACGATAACCAGAAAAGAAAGACCAACCAGGAAATCAGAAATGGCAATCGGAAAACCAAGGCCGCAGACCCGTCTGATCAAAGAACCATCCCAGCAAAGCTCTTTTCTGGTGAAGTGAAACGGCAGTTTCATCCGCCGGATCAATAAAAATGAGATCACAAGTGAAATGGCCTGCGATACAACCGTTGCCACAGCCGCACCGGCTGCTCCCATATGCAGCACACAGACACAGAACAGATCACCGAAGATATTGATCACAGCCGCAATGGCAACCGTCAAAAGAGGAAGCCGTGAATTGCCAAGCCCCCTGAACAAAGAACCAATCAGGTTATAGCCGACAATGAACACCATGCCGAAGGAACAGATCCGCAGATAATCACATGTCATCTGATACGCTTCTTCCGGTGCATTCATGATATTGGCAATCGGCTTTACAAAAGCCACCATCACCACGCTCAGGATCAAAGCCAGCACGGTAAAGAATACAATCGAAGTTCCCATGGTTCTTCCGGCCTGCTCATTGCGTCCGGCCCCCATCTGCTGTCCAATCAGAATTGTCGTACCCATGGCAAGAGAGGCAATGACATTGGTCACCACAAACATGATCTGTGAACCCGTTGAAACCGCCGATACATCTGCACTGGTCGCAAACTGACCGACGACAAGCAGGTCAACCGCACCATACAAAGACTGCAGAAACAAAGCCAGCAGCACCGGCAGTGCAAAGGCCAGCAATGGTTCAAGAATCTTCCCTTCGGTAAAATTTCCCTGATTCATAACTTCCCTCCTGATATAAAAATGGCCGGATCACCGGCCATTGCAATCACAGCTCAGAACAAGCCCTGGGCCATCATCGCATCTGCAACCTTCTCAAAACCGGCAATATTGGCACCAACCACAAGATCACCCTCATGGCCGTACTTCTTTGCCGCTGCCAGAGAAGAATCCACGATGGAACGCATGATACCCTTCAGACGGGCATCCACCTCTTCCTTCGTCCAGGACAGACGCTCACTGTTCTGGCTCATCTCCAGTGCACTCACAGCAACACCACCGGCATTGGCAGCCTTGGCAGGTCCAACCACAACACCATGGCCCTGCAGATAGGCAATGGCTTCATTGGAAGCCGGCATATTGGCACCCTCAAAGTAATACTTTGTGCCATTGGCCACAATCTCTTCTGCTTCCTTCATGCCGATCTCATTCTGGGTCGCACACGGAATGCAGATATCAGCCTTCACACTCCATGGCTTTTCACCCTCATGGAATTCCAGGCCGAACTTCTCAGCATACATGCGGATATTCGCATTGCGGCTGGCTCTCATCTCCAGCAGATAATTGATCTTCTCATCCGTCACAACACCATCCGGATCATATACATAGCCATTATGACCCGACAATGTCACAACCTTGCCGCCAAGCTCCTTGACCTTCTCACAGACACCCCAGGCAACATTGCCATAACCAGATACCGCAACCGTCTTGCCCTTGATGCTGTCACCAAGATGTTCCAGGACTCTCTCGGCATAGTACAGCACACCATAGCCAGTCGCTTCCGGACGGATCAAAGAGCCGCCATAGGACAGACCCTTGCCAGTCAGAACACCATTATCATAGGCATCCCGGATTCTTCTGTACTGGCCGAACAAATAGCCGATCTCACGGCCGCCGACACCAATATCACCAGCCGGTACATCTGTATTCAGGCCGATATGTCTCTGCAGCTCGGTCATGAATGCCTGGCAGAAACGCATGATCTCACCATCACTGCGGCCATGCGGATCAAAGTCACTGCCGCCCTTGCCGCCGCCAATCGGCAGTGTTGTCAGAGAATTCTTGAACACCTGCTCGAAGCCAAGGAACTTCAGAATGGAAAGATTTACACTCGGATGGAAACGCAGGCCTCCCTTATACGGGCCAAGGGCACCATTGAACTGGATCCGATAGCCGCGGTTGACATGCACCTTGCCCTCATCATCCGTCCATGTCACCCGGAACATTATCTGCCGTTCCGGCTCCACAAGCCTCTCCAGCAGAGCAGCCTTTTCATACTCCGGATGGGCGTCCACCACCGGGGCAATACTATGCAAAACCTCTGTTACTGTCTGCAGAAACTCCGGCTGATCCGGATTGCGCTTCGCAGTTTCTGCAATCACACGCTCGACATACTCACTCATTGTGAATTCCTCCTGTCATTTCCCTTATTGTACTATTTCCTTTCAGATTCTGAATACGTTTACATTCAAATGGAAAATTTTCCTTCACCCTCAGACAGAAAGCTATGGCTGAAGTAACACTTCATGGCATCAATCAGATATGCTGTATCTTTTGTACCTGCGGTTTCATAGCAGGAATGCATCGCCAGCTGCGGCAGACCGATATCCACCGCATTCTGTGAGAAATGGCGGTTTGAGAGATTGCCAAGTGTACTGCCGCCCCGTTTATCCGAGCGGTTGACAAATGACTGCACCGGTACCCCGGCCTCTTTACAGATGAGCTGGAAATAGGCCGATGATACGGCATCACTTGTATACTGCTGATTGGCATGGTACTTGATGACAATACCGCCATTCATCTTCGGCTTATTCACAGGATCCGCCATCTCACTGTGGCACGGATGCACCGCATGGGCATTGTCCCCTGAAACCAGGAATGCATTGGCCGCACATGCCATCTGCTCATCTGCACTCTTACCGCTGGCAATCCCGATCCTTTCAATCACATCTGCCAGAAACGTACTGTCCGCACCCTGCTTGGTCAAAGAACCTGTCTCTTCATTATCAAAGATGCAGCACACCGGTAAAGATGCACTGTCTTTGGCCTGCAGGAAACCATTGACAATGCCAAACACACACTGCAGATCATCCAGATGCGGTGCACTGACAAACTCATCCGCTGCACCCCAGATGGTACCCGGTGTACGCACATACAAATACAGATCATGGCCCAGAATATCCTCTGTCTTTACACCGGCCTCCTTAGCAATGACATCCAGCAAAGAACCGCAGCCCTCCTGGCCCAGCAGCGGACAGATTTCAGTCTGCACATTCCAGGTATGGCCATCATTGGCACTTCTGTCCATATGGATGGCAAGGGATGGAATCATCAACAGATCCCTGTCCACCTTCACAAGCTTTGTCACAAGCGACTGACCATCTTTCACCACAATCCTGCCAGCCACAGACAGCGGCCGATCAAGCCATGGATAGATCAAAGCACCGCCATACATCTCCACATTCAGCTTCACATAGCCGTTTTCCTTCATCTCCGGATTGACCTTGATCTTGAAGGAAGGGGAATCACAATGGGCAGCCCCCATCATGTATCCCTGATAATCATGATGATAACGGAAAGCAATCAAAGCAGACTGGTTGCGCACCACATAGTACTTTCCGCCATCTTTCAGCTGCCATGTCTCACTCTCTTTGAGTTCCTGAAAACCGGCATGATCAAGCTTTTCTCTCACAGCCGCAATGGCATGAAATGCCGTTACGCCCTTTGCAAGAAATGACAGCAGTTGTTGATTCACATCATTTGTGTTCATGTTCATCCTCCTGATTAACAAAACTGAGACCGTGCTCACCCGGAGCCCCAAACTCCTTGATATACGAATCCTGTCTGGTAATGGCATCCACCAGTTCACCAGTCAGATACACATATACCGGTCCAAAGGGGTTGATGACCATACTCTGATGGCCCTTCCACATGATGCTCACAGCATCCTGAAAGGTCACCCGCAGCGTCTTTGGCCGATTGCCGGCAAGATACAACTGTTTCCAGCGGGACAAGGCATCCTCATCCGTAAAGATCGCAAACGAATCCATGCCGCCGCTGTCCTTGCGGCTGACCCCCATAAAGCCAAGCCGGGTATTCTCCACAAACTGCATCCGGCCATTGACAAGCTGCGGCAGATGATCCATCATCACCGGCACCACAAAGCTGGAATGCACAAGCGCATTGAGAAACAGACTCATGAACTGATGATCCTTGATATAGCGGCCATACTCATAGCACATCCCTCTTAACAAAGGATTTTCCAGCTTGAACAAAGGCCGATTTTCCGCCTGCAGAGAACTCAGCACACTGAACTGCTCCACCACAATTGCCGCATCCAGCTTCACCTCCACGTGGCAGTCTTTTGCCTGCTGCACAGAAGCACCATTCATCTTCAGGCCAATCACACGTACATGCACCGGTGAGCGCCCTGCCAGCAGCACATCCACTTCATCTCCAGCCCGGATCATGCCATGCACAGTACCCATCACCGATGCTGTCTCATGCAGGCTGGACTGTTCCACCAGCAGCGTATAGCGCCGCTTCTCCTTATTGTAATAGACCGTATCCGGTATCTTTGCCTTCTTCTGATGGCCCTCTTCATCCATCACCGCATAAATACCGCAGGCCGCAATGATACCCACAACCGGCCACAGCAATTGATTCGCTGCATACACGAAACTGTTGCCAGCCAGAATCATACTTCTCATATTGGCATACACAAACAGCACCGCAGCCATAACAAGAGAACGGAAATTGCGGCCATTGGTATAGGATGCCACACTGCGCTGTCCTATACCGACCTGAACCATGTCACGCCCTTCTTTAAAGACATACCAGCCGCACACAATGCATAATACATATACAAACGACCAGAGACTCTCTATGCCTGAGATCACCAGCATCAGCACACCGGAAATCACCAGTGCCAGTGCCAGTCCCTGATACGCCGCTTTCTGATTCTTCATCGCGAACCTCCCTGCTTTGTCTTCATGCGGATCAGATGAATCAGCCTGCCCGCATCCTCAACATCAATACCATCCTGCACACAGCAGGACACAAACGCATACAACGATCCCTGCCAGTATTGATCCAGCAGAATCTTTGCATACTGCTCATAATATGCCTGCCGGTCAATGGCCATCGTCAAAGCCGCATGATCATTGATCAAAACGCCCTTTTTTCTCATCCTGGCAAGCATCGTATACACCGTCGACTGTTTCCAGCCATAATTGGCTTCACACATCTTCACCAGCTTCATCGATCCGATCCACGGATTTGCCCAGATCCACTCGGCAATCCGTGTCTCTGCCTCACTCATTTTTTCATCCATACTGCATAGTCTACACGTGTAAAACCAGCACGTCAAACCACAGGCACATAAAAGGGGCTGTAACGAGTAACCCCTCAAAATGAGAATCTCATCATGAGAAATTGTGATGAGATTTTCTTTTGTTTTTATGCAGATTAGCGCTAATTGTGATATAATATTTATGTATATGG
>NZ_JAZHUW010000013.1:0-54063 GCF_036453465.1 Lactimicrobium sp. | reverse complement strand
TGGAGAAGATCGAGATCCTCCTGAAATTAGGTTTTGAAAACCACAAAACACTCAAATATAGAGATCTTTTTAGCGTAAACAAGCCACAATCAGAGAATAAATAGACCCACTGTGCAAAAACAGCATCTTTCTTTTATCAGTTCAATCAGCCGGCCGGCAATTCCCTGTCCCTGATATGCAGGATCAACAAGAACATAATGCACCTGAGCCAGCATGCAGGAATCATCCAGTGCTCTTGCCAGACCCACAAGTTTCCTGTCATCCCAGGCTGTAATTACCGTTGAGGAGTGTATTAAAGCCTGATACAGCTTATCAGGATATTTCCCGGATACCCAGTTCACAGACAGAAACAGATGTTGGATTTCTTCCTTTGTGAACTTCTTTTCTTCTGTATAGCGGATCATATGTATCTCCCTTTCTCTACAGCTGCTGTCATGTAAAAAATGTAATGAATAAAAAGCATTATACAGTGTACTCATGCAGGGACAAATACTATGAAACTTCATAGCTGCCAGTACAGGTGATGAAGTTTATTGTCGAATCATCGTTGAAGCAGAATCGAATCAAAGATATATTTTTCTGTGAAAAATGCAGGGGATGGAGGAAATTTATGCTTGAAATCGGATCAATTGTGTGGGGTGTGAAAGATATCAACAGAGCAGTGGCGTTCTGGTCTGCGGCATTGGATTATCAGCTGAAATATCCGGCGGAAGAAGACTGGGCAATCCTGGTGCCAAAGTCCGGCCATGGGATCCAGCTGTCCTTGAAACTGATTGCTTCTGATAAGGCACAGAGACATCACATGGATCTGTTTACGGATCATCAGAAGGAAGAGGTAGAAAGGCTGCTGACTCTAGGTGCTTCGCGTAAGGAATGGAACTATGAGGAAGGGGCAGACTATGTTGTTCTGAATGATCCGGATGGCAATCCTTTCTGTGTGGTGCAGCGCTGATAGAAGAGAGCAGGAATATTCATATGGAAAAGAACAGGCTTGAAGCATTTTCAGATGGTGTGCTTGCCATCATCATAACAATTGTTGTACTGACCTTTACAACACCACAGGGAGACCAATGGTCGGATCTTGCAAAGATGATGCCTATGATCAGTGCCTATTTTCTGAGTTTTCTCTTTGTTGCGATTTACTGGGTCAATCACCACATCATGTTAAAAGATGTCAGCCGTATCAATGTCAAAGTCTTGTGGGCAAACAATGCCCTTCTGTTTGTGATGTCATTCATCCCGTTCTGTACCGGCTGGGTCGGCAGATATCCCTTGTCATTTGTTCCGCTGTTCTGCTACTTCTTTGATATGTTTCTGGCATCCGTGGCCTTCCATATCATGGCAATGTTTATTTCGCATGAACTGGGAAACAGTTACCATGTGGATCTGCGCGGTGCCTGCAGTCTGATCGGCTATCTGGCAGCTGCCTTGCTGAGTTATTTTGTCCCGGTCATATCCTATCTTCTTTCCACTGCCATCAACATCTGGTGGCTGTTCCCGCAGAGAACCGGCAGGATTCTCAAGTTGTGATACTGCTGGCATTCTTGAAAGACTGCGGTATTCTCTAACCGTATGCAGAAAACAGAGAAAAGAGAAAACTATATTCTGGATTTTTCACATGTGTATCCGGAAGATATTGAACAGATCATACCCGGACTTCATCGTATTGACTGCAGTGATATTCAGGGAACAGATCTCTATGTGACACCGCAGGCAGCCGCAAAGATCCGTGAAAGGATCCGTCCTTACGGGATCCATGGCATTCATTTTCTGGACAATGGCAACTACCACTATGTAACAGGCATCATCACAGAACGGATCAGGACACCGTATGTGTTGTTTTTGTTTGATCATCATACCGATATGCAGAGGCCGATGATCCATGATCTTGTCAGCTGTGGCAGCTGGGCAGGGGAGATGGTACGGCGAAGATCCATGTTAAAGCAGCTTGTGCTGATTGGACCTTCTGCCGCTCAGATTGCGCACTTGCCTGCCTCCATGAAAGAAAAAGTATTGTGCATCAGTATGCAGCAGCTGGAGAGTCGGGATGCTTCTCAGGCTTTTGATCTGATCCGGCATGATCTGCCTGCCTATATATCGATTGATAAAGACGTACTGGACCGCTCCTTTGCCAGAACCAACTGGGACCAGGGTACTATGAACCTGGATATGCTAGGTAGGATTGTGAGAGAAACATTCCATCACCATCATGTGCTTGGAGTGGATATCTGCGGAGAGTGTTCCCTGCAGGAGCCGGCAGGAGAGCTTGCACAGGATCTGAAAATCGATGAACGCACCGATGAGATCCTGTATCATTTCCTGTCTTCATCTTATATAGCAGATTCAAAAAATAACGTGTAATCCGGGATACGCTGAATGACGCAATATTTAATGATAATTTCATTCAGATTCGATCTGTATAATTCGATGAATCATTCGTAAAATTTTTCTTTAAATAATTGAAGTTATCAAGTTATTATTTTACTATGATTACATCAGCGATCTGAAGAAAGGAGATTAATTATGACAAAAATCAGCCCGGTTTCTGATCTTAGAAATTATAATTCTGTTCTTGAAAACGTATCTGTTGGAAATCCAGTTTATTTAACAGTGAATGGCAGGGGAAAATACACAATTCGGAATATTGAAGATGATGAAGAATTTGAAAAAGCAAAGGCGATGCTACGGTTAATGAGCGAGCTAAATGAAGGAAGGCGTTCCGGAGAAGAAGAGGGATATATATCTTCTGATGACGTAAGAGCACATTTCCGTGATAAAAGATTATGAGATATCAAGTTGAATATTCTCAGATTGCTCTCAGAGATCTTGATCAAGTCTGGTATGAGGTATTTGAAGCCTCCAAAGATTATGGTACTGCACAAAAATATCTGGACGAGCTAATTAACAAAATTGAACAGAAATCCGATTTTCCTAAATCTGGGATTCCTCTTTACTATGAGGATCTTTTTGAAGGATACTATTTTGTCTCCTTTAAATCCTACTTAGCTTTTTACAGAATTGAAGGAGATAGAATGCTTGTTGAAAGAGTTTTGTATTCTGCAAGCGATTATCGAAGATTTCTGCCAGGCGTTTCAAAATAACGGTTTCATTATTTGAAAGACAAATGGCAGATGAAATGCGTAGATGAATGAATATCTAATACTATAAGTTCAAGTGCTCATATTCGAAATGATGCTGCCTACTGCAGGTGTTTCTGGTTTGATGTCTTTATGATATACTTGCCTCGGTTTTAGTAATACATCAGGCAGTATCACAGCGATTTCATGCAGGAGGGTTACATGACAAATACAGACCGCTATATCAGTCCGCTCTCAGAGCGCTATGCAAGCAAGGAAATGCAGTTCATCTTCTCTGAGGATCATAAGTTCCGTACATGGAGAAGACTCTGGATTGCTCTTGCAGAGACAGAGAAGGAACTTGGCATTGACCGCATCACGGATGAGATGATTGCGGAGATGAAGGAACATCAGGATGATATCAACTATGATATGGCAAGGGCACGTGAGAAGCAGGTTCGTCATGATGTCATGAGCCATGTGTATGCCTATGGCGTACAGTGCCCTAAGGCAAAGGGCATCATTCATCTTGGTGCCACAAGCTGCTATGTCGGTGATAATACTGACATCATTCTGATGAAGGAAGCTTTGACACTGGTGCGCAGGAAGCTGATCAATGTCATTGCGACACTTTCCAGATTTGCCAGAGAGCAGAAGGATCAGCCGACCCTTGCTTTCACACATTATCAGCCGGCTCAGCCGACAACGGTTGGCAAGCGGGCAACGCTGTGGATCAATGAATTCATGCTGGATCTGGAAGAAGTTGATCATGAACTGAAGAATCTCAAGCTGCTTGGCTCCAAGGGAACCACCGGCACCCAGGCATCTTTCCTGGAACTGTTCCAGGGAGATCTGGAAAAGGTGGATGCGCTGGATCCGATGATTGCCAAGAAGATGGGCTTTGAGGCATGTGTTCCTGTCAGCGGCCAGACGTATTCCCGCAAAGTAGATACCCAGGTTGCCAATGTGCTGGCTGGCATTGCGGCATCTGCTATGAAGATGGCAACGGATATTCGTCTTCTGCAGCATATGAAGGAAGTTGAAGAACCGTTTGAAAAGTCACAGATCGGTTCTTCGGCAATGGCTTACAAGCGCAATCCGATGCGTTCTGAGCGTATCTGCTCACTGTCCAGATATGTCATGGTGGATGCTTTGAATCCTGCCATTACAAGCGGTGTGCAGTGGTTTGAGCGTACACTGGATGATTCTGCCAACAAGCGTCTTTCCATTCCGGAAGGTTTCCTTGCCATTGACGGTGTGCTGGATCTCTGCCTGAATGTGACCGATGGCATGAAGGTATATCCGAAGATGATTGAAAGACACCTGAGAGATGAGCTGCCTTTCATGGCAACGGAGAATATCATGATGGATGAAGTGGAGAAGTATGGCGGCAATCGTCAGGAGCTGCATGAGCGCATTCGTGAGCTTTCCATGCAGGCAGGACGCCGTGTCAAGGAAGACGGCCTGGACAACAATCTGCTGGAGCTGATTGCCGATGATCCGATGTTCCATGTCACATTAGAAGAACTTCAGTCCAAGCTGGATCCGAAGCTGTATGTCGGATGTGCACCGCACCAGGTTGAGAAGTATCTGGATACTGTGATTCAGCCGATGCTGGATGCCAACAAGGATCTGCTTGGTGAAACAGTTGAGATTAACGTCTGAGAAAATAGCTATGATTGCATGAAGATAGCGGATGGCAGATATGCTGTCCGCTGTTTTTGATTTCTTGCAAAATTATGAGTAACTTAACATCTGGCACGTGTCTTTTTCCCTGTCTGCAAGCGCCATATACTTTATCGCGATGAATGTAAACGACAGGAAAGCTAACATAGAGACTGACAGAAAAAGAGATCCTCAAACAAATGAGGATGATCTGCTGGCATCCATGCCAGTGGTGAAGGCTTTTGTGAAACTGGCTGTGCCGGCTGTGGCTGCTCAGCTGATCAATATTCTTTATAACCTGGTGGATAAGATGTTCATCGGCCATATTCCAGAAATTGGCTCTCAGGCATTGGCCGGGGTTGGCGTGACAACACCGGTGATTCTGGCGATCTCTGCTTTTGCAGCACTGGCCAGTATGGGTGGTGCACCAAAGGCATCCATTCTGATGGGCAAAGGTGAGAAAAATCAGGCAGAAAGAGTGCTTGGCACATGCACGTGGATGTTACTGATGATATCGTTGATCCTGACAGTGCTCATGCTTGTCTTTGGCAGAAGTATCCTGATGCTGTTTGGCGCCAGTACAGATACGATCGTCTATGCGGTTGATTACATGAATATCTATTGTCTTGGCACTGTGTTCACACAGCTGACATTAGGATTGAATGCGTTTATCACCGCCCAGGGCAGGGCCATGATCAGTATGCGCAATGTTGCCATTGGTGCCGTCACAAACATGATTCTGGATGCACTTTTCATCAATGTCTTTGGCATGGGCGTACAGGGAGCAGCCCTTGCAACAATCATTTCCCAGGCTGTTTCTGCCTGCTTTGTTGTCAGATATTTATGCACAGACAAGACTGATCTGCACTTGTACAGAAGAAATATCCATTTTGATGGAAAGCTGCTTGGGCCATGTATTCTGCTTGGCACTTCACCGGCTTTAATGCAGTTGACGGAGAATATGGTATCGATCAGTTTTAATACAGCTTTGCAGAAATACGGTGGGGATATGGCAGTGGCTTCCATGAGCATTCTCAGCAGTATCATGCAGATTGTGATGCTGCTGTTACCCGGACTGGTGCAGGGGGCACAGCCGCTGCTGAGCTATAACCTTGGTGCTGACAATATTGCCAGGGTGAAGAAGACATTCCGCCTGCTCTTTTTCTGCTGTGTGAGCGGATCTGTTATGATCTGGCTTCTCTGTATGGGTGCTCCTTCCACGATGGCATCTGTCTTTACAAGTGATCATAAACTGATCCAGTACACAGTCAGAAGTATGCGGGTTTACTTTGCCGTACTGCTGATTTATGGCGTGCAGGTTGCCTGCCAGTACAGTTTTGTGGCACTGGACCATGCACCCAAAGCAATCTTTCTGACCATCTGGAGAAAGATCATTCTGCTGATTCCGCTGATCTTTCTTCTGCCGCATATCTGCCCGGATCCTGTTACCGGTGTCTATCTGGCAGAGCCCATTGCCGATACGATTGCGGTATGTACGACGGCACCGATGTTTTTTGCCTATTACCGGAAACTGTAAACACTGCTGTCTGTTATTTTTTCAGGAATTGATGAATTTGTGATCGCAATTTTCATGGAACGCAATATAATACCTGCGTTATGCGAAAGGAAACAGAAACGTTCATGAAAAAGCGTATCTTCTTCGTCATTATCGGCAATATCATCCTTGGTCTGGGTACAGCCGTTCTCAATCTTTCCGGCTTTGGCATTGATCCCTTTACATCCATGACCTACGGCCTTTCTTCTGTGCTTCATATCGGCCTTGGCATTGTGCAGGCATGCGTCAATCTCATCCTGCTTGTTCCGGTTGCCTTGATGATGCATAAAAGCTTTGGGGTCGGTTCTTTCATCAATATGTTTCTGCTTGGCTTTATCGTTCAGTACTGGGGCGTCTTCTTCGGACTGTTTGGCATCACCCAGGCATCTCTGGCAGCCAATCTGCCCATCCGCTGCCTCATGCTTGTGCTTGCTATCATCATTCTCTGCTTTGGCATTGCCCTGTATATGGAATGCGATCTTGGCTGCGGACCATATGATGCTCTGGGAGATCTGATTGCTGAGAAGTCACATGGTAAAATTCCGTTTCACTGGGCACGCATCATGCTGGATGCCATCAGTTCCATCATTGGCTTGATCTGTGGTCTGACGATGCATATTACAACAGTTGGCTTAGCAACCGTGTTTATTGCCTTGTGCACAGGTCCGATCACATCCTGGTTCCGCCGCAATGTAGCTGCCAGGATTCTTGGCACCAAAGCTGCCTGAATGTACTGCAAAAAAAAGAAAACGGTCTACTGCAAAGGAATTCAGAAACATGTCAGTTCTTCCTGCATCAGATCGTTTTTTTTGCTATTGAGGCACTGTTGATTCACCCAATATGGATGACTTCAGAATGCTCAAAGGTGGATGGCGCAATCTCATTGCCAAGGCCTGGCAGATCCGGTATGGGCATTCTGCCATTGATGGGTTCATAGGTTCTGGTTGTTAAGCCAAGCATCTTTGGCATTTCGGTGTTGACGTTATATTCATGAATGATGAAGCCTGGGATGGCGGCTTCCATCTGCAGTGATGCTGCAGTAACAAGCGGTGAGCCGCAGACATGGATCTGTACAGCTGCTTCATACACATATGCCATATCACAGATTTTCTTGACTTCGGTAATACCGCCGCAGGTGCCTAGATCCGGCTGAATGACCTGTACCGCACCTTTGTCCAGACGGTCCTTGAACTGCCAGCGGGAATACATTCTTTCACCTGTGGCAACCGGAATGCCGGTATGTTCATGAATATAGGCAAGATTGTCAGCATGAGGCGCTGTTGGCTCTTCGAAGTACATGATCCGGTATTTCTTTGCCATATTGCCCATCTGGGTGGCAGAGAGTTTGTCGGTCAGGCTGTGGTTTTCCAGAATGATATCACCATTGGGGCCAAGCGTATCACGGACAGCTTTGAGTCTTGCTTCAATCAGATTCATGTAATCCTGGGACAGGTAAGGCGCCTGGTCAAACTTGCTGTAGGGTGTGCCGTCTTCTTTGAAGGTGGTGAAATTGATCTTGACCGCATCAAAGCCTTTTTCCATGGCTGTTTTGGTAACCTGTGCATAGTCTTGTGGTGATGTGGCATGGTGTCTGCCAACGCCCCAGCCCATCTGCAGCTGGCTGGCATATGCACGCAGAGAATCACGCAGTTTACCGCCCAGCAGCATCCATACTGGCACATTGAATTTCTTGCCGCGGATATCCCACATGGCAAGATCGAAGGCACTGATCGCACCAAAGACAACCGGGCCGCCATTGTACCCCCAGAAGCAGCCATAATAGAGCTTGTTCCAGATCTTCTCATTTTCCAGTGGATTCATGCCGATCAGTTTCGGCGCCATGTCCTGTAACATGCCAAAGGCCGCATTGTCGATGCCGCCATAGGACAGTGCCACTTCTCCATCGCCATAAATGCCTTCATCCGTATACACTCTGACAAAGATGGGTCTCCAGCCATCTTCCACCGGTTCACTGTGCAGTAAATCAATCTTTGTGATCTTCATGATCTTGCCTCCTTCATCTGCAGTAAATCTTTGATTGCCTGATCCAGATCTGCCTGAATGACAATCGAGCGGTCTTCAATCTGGTTCCATGTACATGGCTGGTTGAGATCAATGGTGGCAAAGATGGCATTCTTGTTATCAGCTGTCATCTGCCAGAAAGGATATTTGATCACACCGGGTGAGTTGAAACCAACCCCAAGTTCCAGAAAGAGAATGTGCTCATTCTGATGCTTTTTTAGCCAGGATTCATAGCGGGCATGGGCGATGTGCCATCCTTTGTCACGCACAAACCGGTTGTCCCAGAACAGATCAAAGTCCATTTCAGCACCGCACTTTGGACAGTGGGGAATCAGCTCACTTGGGATTTCCATCTTGACCGGATGGTCTTTTGGCGCCTGGAAATGTCCCTGGTCATCCTGTACATATCCCTGCGCTGCTATCATCTTCTGCAGCAGCTGCTTGTCATCGTATGTTTCTTCATGGCATGGCACACTGCACTGCAGAACACCGAAGTCTCCCTGTGTATAGCACAGCTTCTGCTTGTCAAAGCCGGCCCTGATAAATGTATGGTCAATATTGGTTGTCAGTACAAAGTATTCTTTTCCCAACAGCAGTTCTTTCAGGTTTGACATCGTATTCTTTGGAATCTCTTCAAACCGGTTGAACCATGCCCATCTGGACCAATAGGCCCATCTTTCTTCACGTGAGGAAAACTTTGTAAAGCAGCCGCTGTACATATCTGTGATCTGGTATTTTTGTACAAAATCCCCAAAGTATTTCTGCAGTCTGTCCCCGGCAAAGTTCAGCCCTGCTGCGGTGGACAGGCCGCTGCCGGCACCAACCAGAATCGAATCCGCCTGTGCAATGGCATCAGATAACGCCTGCAGGTTTTCCGTATCGTTCTCTGTATCTGACATCTTCCACATTCCTTTCTTTATTGCAGCTATAAGTTAGCACGGTGACTTTTGATGATGAAGATATCAGTAAATTTATGAGCAGCTAATAAAATTGATAGTTATATGACAGGAATTACTGCGGGCAGGGAATGATTTAGCTGATTTTGTAAAGATCTTTTACATTGCTCTGCTATGATAAAAAAGAAAGGGGCATCCCGATGGAATTCTTCAGTATGCTGTGGTCACTGCCAGGGTATGGGCCGTTGATGTGTCTGTTGATGATTGGTCTCATTATCTTTTTTGCCTGTTTGATTCTTGGTGACGTCATCATGGTTTCCGGCCGCAGTTCCTTTCTTCATTTCACTTTTCATGGTGCGATGTATACCGGGCTTCTTCTGATGTTTGCCCCACTTGGTGTACTGACAGTCATGCTGGCGGCGGAAGTCAAAGCAGATTCCGGTCTTGGTATAAAAGGATGGCTTGTGACGATTGCCATGGCTGCCCTGTGCATTGTTATGTCAGCTGTGTCGATCAGCGGCATCATTGACTTCACCAAGAATATTCCCTATATCATCCATCCGCTCCTGGTACAGCTTTCTTCCTGTGAACTGTATGAACAGGAAACAAATGACAGTACGGATTACCGCATCAGCGGCCTGGATGAAACCGGTGACCGCTATGATTTTCAACTGGAACATCAGGAATGGAAGAGGGCAAAAGAACTGTTAGAAAAGATCGGGCAGAACCGGTTCCATGTCAATGTTACGTATCTGCCGAAAGAGAATATTGTTGTCGATTTTAAGACGGAAGATGCAAATGGCATACCGGATCATCAGAAAGATTGATGATGCCGCATAGATTATTTGTGCATTTGTTTTCTGATGTGCTGCAGTCCTTTCATGACGGGTGTATACAACAGACGGCAGACGATGAAGTTTGAGATACAGTGGAGAATATCGCTGGGAATGCCGGCGATCCACCAGGTGAATGCCATGGAAGGCCCGCCGATGAAGATATAGACGATGGCGCAGAGGGCACCGAAGATCAGTCCGAAAAATGCGGACAGAAAGCTGTAGAACCATGCATTGGCATGTTTTCTTGTCAGATAGACGATCATGATCAGCAGCGGCCATAGATACAGGTACATGATGACCCATGTGTCAGGTCCCCAGTAAATGGTTTCAAGGCCTGTAAAGGCAAAGGCAACATAGATAACCTTTGGACCGTAAAACAGAGTGAAGACGATAAACAGGAAGGTGACGAGTTCAACATTGGGAACAGCATCAAGAAGCCTCTTTGAGGCTTCCAGCAGGGCAGTCATCATGCCAAGTACGGCGATGTCATGTGCTGATAAGCGAAAGAGGCTTCTGGTTTGAGATTGTGTCTTCTTTTGATGTGTGCTGCTTTCAGGCATTGTTATTTCTGATCTGTGGTATAGACAAGCTGGAAGTCATCACCATCTGCCACTGGCTGCTGATCAATGCCATAGGAACCATAGTCTCCATTGACCATGATGGACCAGTAGGCAGAGTCTTTTGTATAATCTGCAGTTTCACCATTGACTTCAGTGATATAAAAACCAGACTGTGATTCCATGCCGTCATAGGAAAAATCCTGATCTTTGACAAGTTCATCCATCACACCGCGCAGATATTCCTGATCGGTAGTTCCCTTGTAGTCTGTTTCTTCTCCTTCCTGGTTGATCACTTCCAGTGTATATGCTTTTTCTCCTTTGACAGTCTTTGGCTTGAAGACGTTATAGACAACAAGCAGAATGGCAATGGCTGCCACAATGATGATGGCCGCAGTAATCTTTCTGTTTTTCTTTTTCATTGGTTTTTCTCCTCTTCTGCATTGTTCTGGCTGCTGTCTTTTGTCCAGTGGCGCAGCTGGTAGTAGCAGCTCTTCGGTGCTTTTTCAGAAGCCACATGGGCACCCCATACACCTAGACGTGCCGCCAGGGCCAGTCCCCACCGCCGCCATCCATATTCTTTTCCATAGATTTCTCCGATCTTTCTGGCTGAAGAAAAGTCATAGAAATATTTGGCTGACTTGTAGAATTCTTCCTGCAGCTGCCACGGGGTCATATGAGCAGGCTCAAAGGTCACATTCATCATGTCAAACAGGCTCCAGTCATGGGTGATCATTCTGCCTTCTTTTTCAAACTTCTCATAGACAGGTGTACCCGGGAATGGTGTCAGAATGGCAGGCTGCAGCTGGTAGGCATTGATGCTTTTGGCAAACTGGACACTGCGGTCCATATCTGCCAGCGTATCTTCATCCAGACCGAGAACAACACTGGCAATCATGCGGATGCCATATTTCTGGCAGGCAGCACCGGCTCTTCTGATGTTTTCGATATTCTGTCCTTTGTGAATGCTGTTCAACGCTGCCTGATTCAGTGATTCAATGCCGATCAGCACTCTGGTCAGATGGGCATCATGCAACAACTGCAGAAGTTCTTCATCATCCGCCAGATCCGTACGGCCGAAAAAGAAGGTTTCTTTGAAGGTCAGATTCTCACCGATCATCCGCCTGCAGATTTCCTTGGCACGTTCTTTATCAGCCGTGAAATTGTCATCTTCAAAGTTCATGTATTTGAACCCCATGTTCTTGTACATGCGGATTTCTTCAATAACATTGTTTACGCTGCGCTGCCGGTAAGGTGCAAACATGCGGGATGTCGTACAGAATGTGCAGCGGTAAGGACAGCCTCTGGTCGAGATGACATTGGCTGCCTGGCATGGTGTTTTCAGGATGGAATAGTCCGGGAAGGGAACCTCATCCAGATTCTTGATCGGAATACCATGTACAAGTCTGTCTTTGATGCGCCCTTCAACAACATCCAGGATGACTTTTTCACCTTCACCGACAATAACCTGATCGGCATGCGCAAGAGCTTCATCCGGCATCCAGGTTGCATGCATACCGCCCATGATGACCCGTGCATGAGACTTCTGATGAATCATGTCCGCGAGTTCATAGCCGCGGATGGAATTGGAAGTCATGATTGAGATGCAGAAAACATCTGTATCCTTGAACAGCTTTTTATAAGGGACAGAGGCGTTGAGCTCTTCATATGCCTCTACATGATGTCCTGCTTTTTTCAGGATACCGCCCAGAATCAGTGGTCCTGTGATGGAATTTGTCTGTCCGTAGATTTTGCCGCCCCAGCGGTAGGGAGGAAAGCGGCGGAGGGCAGTTGTTGGTACAATAAATACAATTTTCATTCTGTACTGCTCCTTACAGTTGTTATAATAAATTAACGGTTGTTAAGAATCTGATGCAATGACAGTATTCATGCACACGTCAGATATCGATACAGAAGGAGGGAATGTGTAAAGAATGGACAAACGTATCTATAAAACGAAAAAAGGTCTGCAGGAAGCACTGCAGGAACTGCTTGGGGAAATGTCATTTGATAAGATCAGTGTCAGCCAGATCTGTGAGCGGGCCGCCACAAGCAGGGTGACATTCTATATGTATTATAACGATAAATATGATCTGCTTTCTGATCTGTACGATACGATGGCAGAAAAAGCAGAGATGAACTTCATGCAGAAACAGAAAGAAAACAATCCTGGCAATGAGACAAACCAGAGTCTGGAGAATCTGCTGGATGTTCTGATTGCCTTTGAAAAAGAACCCGCTGCCACAGCAGCCAGGGTCGTCTCGGAAAGAAAAATCACCCATCTGTACATGGAATTCATTCTGCGCTGCATTGAGAAGTTTGAAACCATCAGTCCGCTCTTCAGCCAGAGCCGCTATCCCGAAAAAGCTCTGAATTCCTTCTTTGCCTTTGGCCTCTGGGGATTTCTGCACAGCAGCAATGGAGAGATTACAGAGCAGGATCGAAAGAATGCGAGCAGACTGCTGAAAGATCTTGTCAACAGTCCGATTTTCCGAGAAGAAATAAAATGAAGCTTCAGCGATGAAGAATATTATCTGTATAATATAGACACTGTGTCAGGAAAGAAATATCATAACAGTGCTGACATAATGTCAGCATAGAAACGGGAAGATGATGTCTAGAGGATCTACAGAACTGTCAGAAAGCAGGAAAAATGAAATTATCGATGCGTGTGCAAAGCTGTATCAGACGATGAACTACCATGATATTACGCTCAAGGAGATCAGCCGGGAGACAAGCTTTTCAAGACCTTCGATCTATAACTATTTCCAGACAAAGGAAGAGATCTTTCTTGGCCTGTTAACAAGGGAATATCATCTCTGGTCTCTGGATCTGCTGGCTCTGTCAAAACAGACAGACAATCTGAACAAAGAAAGCTTTTCGGATCAGTTTGCCAGGATTCTTGAAAGCAGGGTGGTACTGCTGAAGATTACGGCCATGAATCTGTATGAGATTGAAGACTATAGCAGACTGGAAAGACTGGAAGAATACAAGAGGGAATTCCTGTATGCGATGGAGATGGTGAAGAAATGCCTGCAGCACTTTTTCCCGGAAATGAGTGAATCGCAGATGGAAAATTTCCGCTATGCATTCTTTCCCTTTATGTACGGCATCTATCCATACGTGTATCCCACTGCAAAGCAGTTGGAAGCCATGGATGCTGTGGGCGTTCCGTATCATAAGACGTCTGTGTATGAGATGGTCTTTCAGTTTATCAATGAGTTTCTGCATTGATTTTTTATGGCCAATGTCTGACATGATGTCAGCATATTGACCTTGAGATAAAGAAAAAGGAGAAAACAAACATGACAAAGAAGAACATTGGGGCCCAGCTGGCACTTTATCCGTACCCGGTATTTGTAGTCGGTGCAATGGTGGATGGCAAACCGAGCTGGACACTGGCCGCCCATGCGGGTATCATGGCACATTCCCATCTGATGGTGTCACTTGTACAGGCACACTACATTAACAAAGGGATTCGTGAGACAAAGAAGCTTTCCATCAATGTAGTGGATGAATCCTGGCTGAAACAGGCAGATCTGATGGGAACAACTTCCGGCAACAAGACCGATAAGTCAAGTGCCTTTGCATGGACGATGGGAGATAACGGGGCACCGTTGATCAATGATGCTAAAGTTTCCATCGAATGTGAAGTGGATGGCTGCTATGAGCTGGAACACTTTGATCAGTTCTTCTGTAAGATTCTGGCGACATATGCGGATGACAGCATTCTCAATGAACGCGGGAAGATCAATTATCATATCTTTAAGCCGGTTCTGTTTGAATTCCCGACGTATGAATACTTTGTGACCGGAGATAAAGCCGGTGACTGTGGAAAGATGAATGCGTAAGAGCATTGGAAAGGAAATTGTATGTATAACAAAACAGTAACGCTATCAAATGGAGTGGTTGTTCCCCAGCTTGCTCTGGGCACATGGCTGATTGATGATGATCAGGCAGCTGAAGCAGTCAGACAGGCCGCAAAGCTTGGCTATCGTCATTTTGATACTGCTCAGGCCTATGGCAATGAGCGCGGTGTAGGTGAGGGGATCCGTACCTGCGGCATGCCAAGAGAAGAACTATTTGTCACAACAAAAGTGGCTGCTGAACATAAGGATTATGAATCAGCAATGAATGGCATCAATGCATCACTGGCAAAACTTGGCCTGGATTACATTGATATGATGATCATTCACAGTCCGCAGCCATGGGATAAGGTCAACCAGTCCAATGACCGCTATTTCAAAGGTAATCTTGAGGCATGGCGTGCATTATCGGATGCTTACAAAGCAGGAAAAATCCGTGCCATTGGTGTTTCGAACTTTCTGAAAGAAGACATTGATAACATCTGGAACAATGCCCAAATCAAGCCGATGGTCAATCAGGTATTATGCCATGTTTCCAATACACCCATGGATCTGATCCAGTACTGCCAGGATAAAGGCATCGTCATGGAAGCCTACAGTCCGGTTGCCCATGGTGAAGCATTGAAGAATCCTGTCATTTCTAAGATGGCTGAGAAGTATGGGGTCACACCGGCACAGCTTTGCATTCGGTATGATCTGCAGCTTGGCATGATCACACTGCCTAAGACGGCCAATCCTGCCCATATGAAGGCCAATGGTGATGTGGACTTTGAAATTTCCAAAGAGGATATGGATACACTGATCCATGTGAAGAAGATTGACAACTATGGTGATGCCAGCTTCTTCCCGGTCTTTGGCGGCAAGCTGTAAGATCACAAAGCCATCATATTTCAAACAGCCTCACCGGCATCATTCCATTTATGCCAGTGGGGCTTTTCTGGCGTAAAATGGAGTCAAATGAAAGAGAAAACACCGGCTGAAAAAAGACAGCAGAAGGAACATCAGATGCGGCATAAACTGATGATGAATATGCTGAAAAGAGGTTTTCCAAACGCTATACAATGGAAGTTGTGGAATTCCTGGCCAGTTATCAGGCAAGACGTCGTATGGTGGAATATCTCAACCATAACGATATCTGGGCAGGTGATGACCTTGATGACATTCTGCTTTCCATCCAGGACCGTACAGAATTGGAAAAGATTGGAAATAATTAGAAAACGGAAAAACAAGGAACAGAATAGTCAGGATTCTGATTAATATAATGAATGGAGCAAACATGTACTACACTGCAGACTATGATTCCCCGCTTGGCCAGATGATCCTGGCATCAAATGGGAAACATCTTGTTGGTGCCTGGTTTACAGGACAGAAATACTTTGGCGGCAATCTCAACATGGAACAGACAGAGAAGAAGGATCTTCCTGTTTTTGCGAAAACAATTCACTGGCTGGATCGCTATTTTGCCAAAGAAAAGCCATCCATTGAGGAACTGGAGCTGGATCCTGCTGGTACACCATTTCAAAAACAGGTATGGAATCTGCTTTGCCAGATTCCATATGGTTCAACGATTACCTATTCTGATCTGGGAAAACAGATGGCAGTCAGAATGGGAAAGGTACATATGTCCAGCCAGGCAATTGGCAATGCGGTTGGCCACAATCCCATTTCGATCATTGTTCCCTGCCATCGTGTTGTTGGCAAAGATGGCAGCCTGACTGGCTATGCCGGCGGCATCCAGCGTAAAATCAGCCTGCTGCAGATCGAAGGCGTTGATCTTTCCAGACTGTATGTACCGGAATCAAATCAAAAAGCAGGAGACAGATAATGGAATGGGCAGATGGGAAAACCAGGTGCAGATGGGCAGATCCAAAGAATGAGCTGTATATCCGCTATCATGATGAGGAGTGGGGTGTTCCTGTTCACGATGACCATAAACTGCTGGAGATGCTGATACTGGAATGCTTTCAGGCAGGACTTTCCTGGGAATGTATCCTGAATAAAAGAGAAGGTTTCAGGAAAGCTTTTGATGACTTTGATCTGGATGCTATCTGCAATTATTCCAGCGAAAAGCTGGATGCCTTACAAAAGGATCCTGGCATTGTACGCAATCGTCTCAAGATCAAGGCTGCCGTCACCAATGCAAGAATCTTCAGACAGATCCAGCAGGAATACGGCAGCTTTGACAGCTATCTCTGGAAGTGGACAGGTGGAAACATCATCTATGAAACTGGAAAAACATCCTCCTCTCTATCCGATGCTATCTCGATGGATCTGAAGAAAAGAGGTATGAAGTTTGTTGGTACAACCATCATCTATGCTTACTTACAGGCAGTTGGCGTAATCTATTCCCATGAAGAAGACTGCTATCTTGCCCACAATCCTCATCAACCATTGTCATCAGAACAAAATTAAATCCCGTTTCAGCAGCTGACACATTAATCTTGAATTCCCGCGTGTCATTTCTATCTACAGTTAGTAAGTATTGCAATAAATTCTTACAAATCCGCTGTTCATGAGGATTCATGTGCTTTTTGTATGGAACAGCCAAATCCTTGTCAATTTCCTATAATATAGTTCCGGGAGGAAGAGGCATGGAGATGAAAGAGCTGGCTGTGTATGCCGAAAAGAAATATCGTTGTCAGATCCGGTTTTCCGGCAGAAAATCTATGCTTCTTCTGGTGGATCCGGTGGAACGGCAATGTGTTGGCCTTTTGATGCGGGATATGGACAGAGAAACCGGTGAAATCACTGAATACGGGGATATCCGCTGCCCGCAGTCTGCCCTGAAGGATGTGCATGACCCTGCTGTTGGTCTTCCCTACCATATGAAACAGAACAGCTGGATTGGCATCCGCTTTGATGATGGTATAGATGCAGATCTTGTTTTTTCTCTTTTTGATCAGGCCATGCAGTCATTGAAAACACGCGGCTATACGATTGTGCTGGATGAGCATCCTGCCCCAGAACAATATCAGGCTTCTTCCATTCCATTTGCCCATGGCGTACATCAGGAAAAAGTGCCGGCAAGAATTCTGGATATGATGCAGAGCTATCAGTATGGGGATGGCTCTTTTTCCTGGAAATGCCGCAGTTTCCTCAGACAGGGAAAGATGATGGCAGACTATGAGGATCATGTGCCATGGGATGGAGAAATCCAGCTGTATTTTCCAACCTATCATGATCTGACCCCTGCCCAGCTGCGGGGCTATTTCACCTGGCGTACAATGGTGCGCAAAGGTGACTATCAGAAAACAAATGCTGCCTTTGTCTATCTTTATGTGTATGAACTGCTCAATCAGATTGGTACATCTTCACCTGCAGACAGTATTTCCCATTTACAGGCATTTCAGGAAAACTATGTCAATGTCCATGGTGATGCCAGAATGAAGCAGCTTGTCAGTCAGTGGATGCTTGGCTTTGCGGTTGTTAAAAGACTGCCGCTGGCTGTTGTACAAAGCTGTCTGGATGCAGAAAGTATCCAGCAGGGAAAGGATCTTTCCGTGCTGAAAGAGCCAGAGGATGACAAAGAAAAAGAGATTGCGTCTGCCTTGCTGAAGTATTCCCGCTACCGCAGCTTTGATACAGCTGTGTATAAAGACAGAAAAGAAGAGGCACTCTCTCTGCTTGGAAAGATGTGGATAACAGCTGAAAAGATGTATCACAATGAGAAGGGTCAGGATCTGTTTACGGCCATCTTTGGTGAAAAACAGAAAGTCAGCTGGAAACCTTTGCTCAGTGCAGTCTATGATGGCCGCAGAGACAGCAGGGAAGATGTATCGTATCAGCTGAATGCCTGTGAGCGTGTCTTTTGCCAGAATGGCAATTGGATCAAGGAAAAATATACATTGGCTGGCTTTGATAAAAAGCTGCTTGTCAGCTTTGTGCGTGCCAGTGATCGGCAGATTCGTCTGTATCTGCAGCTGCCGCATCCTTTGCCGGCAAAAAGTGAAGGTGACTGGGCACTGCCATATATCAAAGCTGCCATCGCGCAGAAGGAGCAGGAAAGGATGCAGGCAAAGCGTGATGCTGTGAAGATCCATTTTGGCAGTCTTGCTGAAATACGCAGGGATGCTATGACGACGCAGGAGAGCCTGATGACAGATGAGGAAAGAATGGAGGATGCAGTTTTTGAGATCAATGAAACAATGATCAGGCAGGAAACAGAACCAGAAAAGCCTGAAACAGAGACAGTGTCAGAAGAATCCTCAAACTCTCTGCTGAATGCACAGCAGGTAAAGATATTGTCTTTGCTGGTGGAAAACAAGCCGGTGGATGATGTGATTGTTTCCATGCATGGCATGCCGGAAGTGATTGCGGATGAGATCAATGAAGCATTGTTTGATGAGATCGGGGATGCAGCTGTAACGTGCATTGACGGTAAGCTTGCTTTGCAGGAAGATTACAGGGATGATGTCATTGCGATTTTGAAAGGGGAGTGAGATGGATGAGTGAGACAAGAAGAAAGGTGCCCAGAAGAATTGCCCAGACGGTGTTGAATTCCTTAAAGGGCGGCGTGGTGCCGAGAATCGGGCTTCCCTATATTGCGGTTGGCAGAAAGAATGAGATTGCGGCCTTGCTGCATGATGTGGATATGATTTCCGAGGGTGGAGCATCCTTTCGTTTCATTGTTGGTAAATATGGTGCCGGCAAGAGTTTTCTGATGCAGACCATCCGCAACTATGTCATGGACAAGGGCTTTATTGTGGTGGATGCAGACCTTTCTCCTGAGCGCCGGCTGATGGGTACCAAGGGACAGGGCCTGGCAACATACCGGGAACTGATTGGCAATCTTTCCACCAAGACCAAGCCGGAAGGCGGTGCTTTGACACTGGTGCTGGACCGCTGGATTTCCCATGTACAGTCTTCCACTGTGGCCAAAAGCGGATTATCTGTAGGTGATCCTGCTTTAGGTAAACTTGTCGATCAGGAAATCTATGCGGTGACATCTTCGATCAGTGAACTGGTCCACGGCTTTGAATTCGCCCATCTTTTATCCATGTACTACCATGCCTATCTTGATGGAGATGATGATACCAAGGCAAAGGTCATCAAATGGTTCCGTGGTGAATATACGACTAAAACGGAGGCGAAAAACGAGCTTGGCGTCAATATCATCATTTCGGATGACAACTGGTATGACTATCTCAAGCTGTTTGCCATGTTTTTCCGTCTGGCCGGCTATACGGGCATGATGATCATGATTGATGAGCTTGTCAATCTTTCCAAGATTCCCAATGCCATTACCCGCCAGTACAACTATGAAAAGATGT
The DNA here is from genome assembly GCF_036453465.1 of Lactimicrobium sp. Taxonomy (NCBI): domain Bacteria; kingdom Bacillati; phylum Bacillota; class Erysipelotrichia; order Erysipelotrichales; family Erysipelotrichaceae; genus Lactimicrobium; species Lactimicrobium sp. The sequence goes on along the minus strand of NZ_JAZHUW010000013.1, from coordinate 34,319 downwards.
TAATGATGTACAACGATGCTCTTCAGGGCAAGGCAAAATATCTTGGCATTCTGATGGGTGCTACTCCGCAGGCACTGGAAGACAGACACCGCGGTATTTACAGCTATGAGGCACTGCGCTCCCGTCTGGCCGAGGGTAAGTTCTCCCGGCCGGGTGCACGTGATTTGTTGGCACCAGTAATCCGGCTGGATCCATTGACGGCAGATGAAATGCTTGTGTTGTGTGAGAAGCTGGCGGATATGCATGCCGATCTGTATGGTTACCCAAGAAAACTTGTCGATCAGGATCTGGCAGCTTTCATCCAGAATGAATATGCCCGTATTGGTGCTGATACAAACATCACACCGCGTGAAGTCATCCGTGACTTTATCGAGCTATTGGATCTTTTATATCAGAATCCGGATATGTCTTTGGCACAATTGATGCAGTCAGATCAGTTTACGTATACAAAGTCTGAGGCAGTCAGTGATAAAACGGATGAGAAGTATGCCGAGTTTACGCTTTGATTGATATTCTAGCAGAAAGGAGGTGGTAAGATGTCAGATGTGTTTGGACGCTATGCACCGTTTATCCAGGATTATATTTATCGATATGGCTGGCAGAATCTGAGGGCGGTGCAGAATGCGGCCGGGGATGCCATCTTCAATACAGATCAGAATGTGCTGCTTTGTGCATCCACGGCATCCGGCAAGACCGAAGCTGCCTTTTTTCCCATGCTTACACTGCTGCAGGAAAATCCTTCCCGTTCTGTTGGCATCCTGTACATTGCACCATTGAAGGCATTGATCAATGACCAGTATCTGCGTTTGAAGGATCTTTGTCAGGATACCGATATTCCGATTACCAAGTGGCATGGAGATGCCTCTCAGTCTGAGAAACGCAAACTGCTGAAGAAACCGCGCGGGGTTCTGCAGATCACCCCGGAATCATTAGAAGCACTGTTAATGCGCAAACACATGGAGATTCCAAGCTTGTTCGGTGATCTGCGCTTTATTGTCATTGATGAGATTCATTCTCTTTTGCGGGGAGACAGAGGCATGCAGACGTTCTGTCTGATTGAGCGTTTATGCAAAACAGCAGGCTGCTCACCAAGAAGAATCGGTCTTTCCGCAACCATTGGCAAGCCTGAGGAGGCTGCCCGCTTTCTGTCAGCCGGCAGCGGCAGAGATACGATCATTCCCCGCGTTGATGGCGGCAAAGAAGTGTGGCGGCTGTCCATGGAGCACTTCTTTAACAGTGATCCTCAGGCAGATGAAGGCAAAGATGTTCTGATGCCATCCCCTGTCAATGAAGAGCCCAGTGACAAGGCACCTGCAGCGGCGGATCCGGGCTGTGCCTACATCTTTGAACATACCAAAGGCAGAAAGTGTCTGATCTTCACCAATTCAAGAGAAGAGTGTGAACTGGTCTGTCAGACATTGCGGCAGTATTGTGAAGTCAATCATGAACCAGACCGCTTTTTGATCCACCATGGCAATCTGTCTTCTTCCTATCGGGAAAGTGCTGAGGAAGAAATGAAGGATGATGAATCATTGAAGAGTGTCTGTGCTACGGCTACCCTGGAGCTGGGCATTGATATTGGCAGACTGGAAAGGGCCTTCCAGATTGATGCGCCTTTTACGGTGTCTGGCTTTCTGCAGAGAATGGGCCGAACCGGCAGAAGAGGCCAGCCATCTGAGATGTGGTTTGTCATGCGTGAGGATCATCCTGAGGCCAGATCTCTGTTGCCGGAACAGATTCCGTGGTATCTGCTGCAGGGTATTGCCCTTGTGCAGCTGTATCTGGAAGAGCGGTTTGTGGAACCGCCCAGAACCGAACGGCTTCCTTTTTCTCTGCTGTATCATCAGACCATGAGCACGCTGGCATCTCTGGGGGAAATGACACCGGGTGAGCTGGCATCCCGCGTGCTTCCGTTAACAGCGTTTCATCGTATTACAACGGATGATTACCGGATCCTGCTGCGCCATCTGATCAAAACGGATCAGATCAGCCAGACAGAGAATGGCGGTCTGATTGTTGGCATTCATGGCGAAAGAATCGTCAATAATTACAAGTTCTTTGCTGTATTCCAGGAAAATGTGGAATATACCGTCCATGCCGGTTCCCAGGAGCTTGGTACGATCGTTAAACCGCCGCCAGTGGGTGACAAGATTGCCATTGCCGGAAGGGTATGGGCTGTGGATGAGGTGGATCACAAGCGCCGGGAAGTGTACTGTACGCTTGTCAAAGGGACAGTACCTGCCTACTTTGGTGATGTGCCTGGTGATATTCATACCCGTATTCTGGAGAGGATGTATGGTGTTTTAAATGAAGAAAAGATGTATCCGTATCTGACGCCCCATGCCTGTGCCAGGCTGGTATCAGCCAGAGAAACATTTCAGAAAGCCGGCATGAAAGACCATCCTCTGATTTCCCTTGGCGGCAATATGTGGGTATTGTTCCCGTGGCTTGGGACATATGCCTTTCTGGCATTGGAACGTTTCCTGAAGATCCGCTGCGGCAAGCGGCTTGGCCTGAAAGGCATGAGTCCGGCCAGACCGTATTATCTGGAATTTACGATGCAGGTGGATGCGGAAGAATTCTTTCAAATTACATCTGAGGAAGCCCAGAAAGCATTTGATCCGATGGAGCTTCTGTATCCTAAGGAAGTGCCTGTCTTTGAAAAGTATGATGCCTATGTGCCGGATGAGCTTGTGCGCAAAGGGTTTGCATATGGCGTGCTGGATATTGCGGGTATGAAACAGCGGGTGCTGTCGTGGATTCCGCATGAGGAAAGTACAAAAAGCGGTAAGTGAGAGACAGTAACGGCCGCGGTACAATGGCTTCAGGAGGAATATGTCATGCAGTTTCTCAAGAAAAACAATGCATTGATTGCAAAGCACAATGGTGAAACACTGCGTATTGAAGCCTGGGGAGACAATTCCCTGCGGGTACGGGCAGTGATGGATCCGGAAGTGTATGATGAAAACTGGGCTTTGAGTGAGCCGTTGAAAATATCCCATGTGGATGTTGAAATCAGTGAAGAAAAGCACTGGGTGGGTGATGGTTCATGGGATACCATGCCCATTGCGTCTATTACAAACGGACATCTCAAGGCAGTGGTCAACTTTGCCGGTATCATCACATTCTATCGGGATGACAAGATGATTCTGCGGGAATATTTCCGCAACTATGATGGCACTCTGAGTAAAGAAAGCCGCTGTCTGAAGTTCATCAGCAGAGAGTGGAAGGGTATCATCGGCGGCAGTGAGTATGCACTGAAAGTACGTTTTGAAAGCAATGATGGCGAGAAGATCTTCGGCATGGGCCAGTACCAGCAGAAGTATATGGATCTCAAGGGATGCACCCTGGAACTTGCCCAGCGCAATTCTCAGGTGAGTATTCCTTTCCTCGTATCAAATCTTGGTTATGGCATGTTGTGGAACACCCCGGCAGTTGGTTCGGTAACATTCGGCAAGAATGAAACGGTATGGACAGCCCGTTCCACAAAGCAGATGGACTATTGGATCACGGTGGGTGATAACCCGAAGCAGATCCTGCAGCAGTATACGGCTGTTACCGGCAGGGCACCGCAGTTTCCGGAAGATGAGATGGGTCTGTGGCAGTGCAAGCTGCGCTACCGCACCCAGCAGGAAGTGCTGGATGTTGCCAGAAGATATGTAAAGGAACATATCAAGATTGACCTGATCGTCATCGACTTCTTCCATTGGACAGTGCAGGGCGACTGGCAGTTTGATCCTAAGTACTGGCCGGATCCCAAGGCCATGGTCGATGAGCTGCATTCCTATGGCATCAAGGTAGTTGTGTCGGTATGGCCTTCGGTTGACCGCCGCAGCATTCACTTCCAGGATATGCTGGAAAAGGGTCTTCTGATCCGTACGGAAAGAGGCGCTCTGCAGACATATGACTACCAGGGTGACTGTGTTGAGATTGATGCCTTTAATCCCAAGACACGTGAATATGTCTGGAATGTCTGCAAACAGAACTACTATGATCTGGGCATTGATGCGTTCTGGCTGGATAATTCTGAACCGGACTATGGCGTTTATGACTTTGATCATTATCGGTATTGCAAAGGACCTGCACTTTCCTGCAGCAACCTTTATCCGCAGATGTACAGCCGCACCTTTGATGACAACATGAAGAAGCTAAGCAAGAAGCCATTTGCCAATCTGCTGCGTTCCGGCTGGGCCGGCAGCCAGAAGTACAGCAATGTACTCTGGTCCGGTGATGTGCCAAGTACGTTTGAATCTTTGTATGATCAGGTACAGGCTGGATTGAATATGGGCCTTGCTGGTATTCCCTGGTGGAATACAGATATCGGCGGATTTATGACAGACGATGTCAATGATCCGAAGTTCCGTCAGCTGCTGGTAAGATGGTATGAGTTTGCAGTCTATACACCTGTCTTCCGTTTACATGGAGACCGCGGTCCTTACAATATTCCAAAGCTGGATGACCGTGACTTTGGCGGCGGGTATCTTCATACCGGCCAGCCAAATGAGATGTGGAGCTATGGTGAAGATATCTTCAGGATCATGAAGAAGTATTACGATATCCGCATTGATATGCATAAATATCTTTCTTCACTGTTCAAAGAGGCATCCACAAACGGTTCACCGCTCATGCGGGCGATGTTCTATGAATTCCCGGAGGATGCTCAGTGCTGGAATCTGCAGGATCAGTACATGTTTGGCAATAAACTGCTGATTGCTCCGATTCTGCATCTGGATCAGTACAGCCGTTCTGTCTATCTGCCAGCAAATGCAAAGTGGAAAGAGCAGAGAACAGGCACGATATTTGACGGCGGACAGTATGTTATCGTAGATGCACCGATTGACTATCTGCCTGTATTTGAGAAGCTGTAAGCAGCGATTGTTTATTGTTTTTAGCGCAGTATGTACAGAGCATACTGCTTTTCTTCTGGCTGAAAATTACTGGCAAAAACAGGAATCCCGTGTTATATGTCCAAAATGCAATGAAAATACATGAAAAACAGAAGCAAATTACGGATATTGCATAATTCACTGCATCATGTCAGTGTATATGTTCTTTTCTACTGCAAGATTCCCTGCAGTGTTTTCAAGTAAGCATCCGGTGCACATACCTGATAGTCACAGTGTTTGTAACCGGGAATGATCAGATAGTTTGCATAGGGATGGGACTGTCTGACCGTCTTTTCTGATTTCTTTGCGGATTCGACTGCACCCCAGAGAAAAGTGAATTTTCTTTGTGTCTGTTTTGGTATCTCTGGGAAATGTAAAGTGATAGCAGGTTTCCACCATTGCCTTGATTGATTCTGGGCCTGCTGGACAAAGGCCATCAGTACTTCTGCACCCATGGAGGTGCTATGTGCCATAGCAAGTGAAGAAATATGATGGCTCTGCAGCCACTGAAGTGCTGATTCTGCTTCTTTGTGCTCATCCTGGAAAATGGATCCGGTGCCGTCATAGCCATCATATGTAGCCAGAATAACGTAATACTGACGGGATAATCTGTTTGCGATTGGCATCATGCTTTGTGCAGAACAAAGCATTCCCGGAAGTATCAATATGGCAGGATGATCTTCTTCTCTACGTGTTTCAAACTTTATTTCTGCGCATCTCCTTTTATTGCTGAAACGGTCAGCCACGGCTTTTTCTGATGATGAAAGGTACGGATGGATGAAAAGCCGGCCTGTTGTAATGCTGTTTCAATGTCTTGTTTTGAATAGCACTTCATGCCATCAATAATGGTTTCGCATTTTTTACCCATTTCATCAGTGCCATCTGATTCGTTGCAGATCAGGAAAATGCCTTCTGGTTTCAGCGTGCGGTAAACCTCCTTGAAGCATTCCGTGAGATCCGGCCAGAAGTAGATGGTTTCAAAGGCGGTTGCCAGATCCATGCTTTCTGAGGGAAAGGGAAGAATTGTTATACTGCCCTGTATTACCGTGCACCGTTTTGCCAGGATGGCTCTGCGGTTTGTCTGCATTGTCTTTCGCACACTCAAGGCAGAATAATCCAAGGCATAGATCTTTGCGTCTGGATATTTTCTCAGCAATACTTTTACATTTCTGCCGCCGCCACAGCCCAGCTCTTCGATGGTATCGGGGGCGATATTGACAAGATGGGACATGCCCCAGTCAGCCAGTTTTGCATGATGGCTGTTCATGCTGGAAATCATCAAAGAGCCAAGCAGCCCATCAGGCTTCTGTGTCTGCTGCAGATAGTTTTTCAAGATGCCCAATTTTCTTATTTCCTTTCTGTCAGAAGGGCTGATCCTGTTAACATCAGTCTTCTGGCTTCCTTTCTGGTCATAAACCGATCGTTTGTCGTATCAATCAGTTTCACCTTTTCCTAACCAAGATCCTGAAGCTTTCTGATGAATGCGTTCATGTCACCATATTTACTTCTGATGAAGAGATTATGAATGGTAAAAGTGCCGCCATTCTTTAAAACACGCAGCGTTTCCATCAGGATTTCCTGACGGTCACTGGCAGGAATGTTGTGATAGACATAGTTGCTGAAAACAGCGTCAAAGGTTTCATCTTCAAAAGGCAGTTTGACGGCATTTTCCTGCTGGAAGCGGACATTGGATACATCCTATGCTTTTGCATTGCACTGGCATCATGACTGATTGAAAGAGACATATTCCTTTTCCCAGCGGTCAATACCCACAAATCCAGCATCTGGATTTCTTCTGACACAGGCGATGACAAGCGCACCGCTGCCACAACCTGCATCCAGTCCTTTCTGCCCATTGGAAACAGAAATCCGTGTGCCAATGCCATCAATCACTTCTTTGGATAGCTTTCTTTTGCCATTGTAGGAAAATGCCCGGAACATCATGACAGCTTTCAAAGAAAGATATGCCGATACTATGGAAAGCAATATCAGTATGATCAATACGATTGTCTTCAGACTGCCGGACATCATACACAATGATGCCAGGATGGTGCTGACCAGGCAGATGGCGAAGACTGTAACGGCACATATGACTATTCCTTTTGGCATCCAGTTTTGATAATCGGGTTTCATCATACCTCCTTTTCATGGATGGATAAGCAGATATTCTCTAAAGTTAGTATATTCTAACTATAGCATATCTGAGGCTTCCTGAATCAGAAAAAGCAGAGTAAATATGTTTTATGAGATGTAATAAATAAATTGACAATAATGGAACAGAATACTATGATGTTCCTGCCTGAGTGATCAGACTGATGATACAGGAGGCGGCTATGGAGACAGGAGATTATCTGAGAATACTGACAGATGAAATACATTCAACGGTTGTGGCAACCATAGATGGTGAAGGACATCCGGTGACCCGGTGCATTGATATGATGCTGTATGATGACAGGGGTGTTTACTTTCTGACCGCTAAGGGCAAGGAATTCTTTGATCAGCTGATGGCACAGAAGTACATTTCGCTTTCTGCTGTGCAGGGAAAGAAATGTATCAGTTTATCAGGCTGGGTGGAAAACATCGGCTATGAAAAGCTGGATGAGATCTTTGCAAAGAATACGTATATGCAGGCAATTTATCCTGGTGATACGCGCTCTGCTTTGAACGTCTTTCGTATTTACAAGGCACATGGGAACTTCTTTGATATCAGTGATCCTGCCCATATTGAAAGAGGGACATTTTCACTTGGAAATGAAACCATTCATCCTTCCGGCTATTTCATTACAGATAAGTGCAATGGCTGTGATGCCTGTCTTTCAGTATGTCCGCAGCAGTGCATTGATCTATCCTGCATTCCGGCTGTGATTGATCCAAATCGCTGCCTGCACTGTGGCAGGTGTGTGGAAGTGTGCCCGCAGAATGCAATTGAAAGATTGGGAGGTATGAGAAGATGAACGATACGATGGCACAGACGGAACGTTTGGATTACTTACTGGATTTTCTGATCAAGGATGAAGATCTTCAGGGGCAGGTATCCATGCCTGAAGATGTGGAAGATAAGAGGAAACTGCTGCGTGCCTTGATGAATGTCAGGATGCCAAAGATTGTGCCGGCCAATGTTCTGGCTGTACAGGATGCCTATCTGCAGGAAAGAAATAAGGAAAGAGGCATTGTAAAATGGCAGGATCTTCCTGATGTCCAATCTTCTGGCAGCCATCTTCCTATGGCAGATCATATTTCTTTGTGGCAGGGCGATATCACCACATTATCTGTGGACGCCATTGTCAATGCCGCCAATTCCAAAATGCTTGGCTGCTTTGTACCATTGCATAACTGCATCGACAACTGTATTCATACCTATGCCGGTATTGAACTGCGTCTTGCCTGTGCAAGAGGCATGCTGCAGAAACAGAGGGAATATGGCAGCAGCTATGAACAGCCGACATCTGTACCGATGCTTACTTCTGGATATAATCTGCCTGCTTCCCATGTCATTCATGTGGTAGGACCGATTATCAGTGGCGCATTGACAGAGCAGAAGGAAGAAGAACTTGCGGCATGTTATACAAATGTGCTGTACCTTTGTGTAGAGAATCATTTACGCTCAGTGGCATTCTGCTGTATCTCCACCGGTGTCTTTCATTTCCCCCCGGAAAAAGCAAGTGCGATTGCCGTCAATACCGTCACAGCCTGGCTGCAGAAACATCCGGGTGTGATGGACCGAGTGATTTTCAATGTCTTTACAGATCAGGACAGGAGGTACTATGAACAGCAGATATTTGGATGATGGCTATCATGATACGATTCAGATGGCAATGGAAGTACTGCCACGGTTTGAAAGCAGCCGGATTTCCACCGGCCGGCGCATAGATACGCAGAATATCCTTCAGCTGAAGCACGAGATAGAAACTGCAGATGCAATTGTCATTGGGGCCGGAGCTGGTCTTTCTGCCTCTGCCGGCATGACTTACAGCGGAGAACGCTTTGAGCGGTATTTCTTTGACTTTGCCAAAACATTTGGCATTCAGGATATGTACTCCGGTGGTTTTTATCCTTTTCCGGATAACGAGACAAAATGGGCATGGTGGGCCAGAGCAATCTATATCAACCGTTATGTGGATGCCCCAAAGCCTGTCTATGAACAGCTTAAAAGACTGGTAGAAGGAAAAGATTATTTTGTCATTACGACAAACGTGGACCATCTGTTCCAGCGTGCCGGCTTTGATAAACAGAGATTGTTTTATACCCAGGGAGATTATGGCCTGTTTCAGAGTGTTGTACCTTCAGATCAGAATACATATGACAATGAGGAATGGGTCATGGCGGCGATGGAAGCACAGGGGTTTTTCAAAGATGAACATGAGATCTTTCAGGTACCTTCGGATGGAAAACTGCTGATGAAGCTTCCTTCCTCTCTGATTCCAAAGTGTTCTGATGGCAGTGATGTGGAAATGAATCTTCGCGCAGACAATTCTTTTGTGGAGGATGCAGGATGGCATCTGGCTTCGCAGCGCTATGCCCGCTTTCTTAATACCCATTCCCATCAGCATGTGCTGTATCTGGAACTTGGGGTAGGTGCCAATACACCCATCATCATCAAATATCCTTTCTGGGCTATGACACTTTCCAACCCTGAGTCGGTGTATGCCTGCCTGAATTACAGTGAAGCATTCTGCCCTGATCAGATTGCAAAGCGCAGTATCTGTATCGACGGGGATATCGGTGATGTGTTGAATCGTCTGGCTGCATAGGCAAATGGCTTTCTTACCAGAGCGTGGCTGGTACAATCTAGGCAAGAGGCAGAAGATCATGGAAGATGAAAACTGGCAGAAAATCAAAGAAAAGATCATGCAGGATCCACGGAACAAATCTTATACAGAAAGGAATATTCCGCCGATTCTGCAGGTGAATGCACAGGCCCGCGTGCTGATTGTCGGTCAGGCACCAGGCAGAAAAGTAGAAGAATCTTTGATTCCGTTTCATGACAAATCCGGAGATCGGCTGATGGAATGGCTTGGTATGACAAAAGATGTCTTCTATTCCGATCAGGTTGCGATCATGCCCATGGATTTCTATTATCCCGGCAAAGGAAAAACCGGTGATCTGCCGCCAAGAAAATTCATGAGCGAATATCATCAGGAAATTCTTGCATTGATGCCGGACATTCAGCTGACGGTACTGATTGGCAAATACAGCATTGATTACTATCTTAAGGACAGAAAAAAGAAGAATCTGACCGAAACCGTACGTGCCTATCGTGAATATCTGCCTTCTTATTTTCCGATTGTGCATCCCAGTCCATTGAACTGCCGCTGGCTCAAAGCCAATCCGTGGTTTGAAGAAGAGGTAGTACCTGCCTTACAGGAACGTGTTGCCAATGCACTGCATACCAAATGAGTCAAAGAAATCTGGCTTTTTCTTTTCATCTTGTTTTGTTTCATGTTTGAGCATGCCGGCATGGAGAAATTGCCATTAAACTTTTACTTTTTCTGACAATGAAAATTATTTCCCGGGTAACTTTTCTTTGGGAAATAACTGTGAAAAAAGTGTCATAGAAAGGATACGATACCGTAGAAAGAAACTGCGCTGTAACGGTCAGGAATGCCTTTTCTTATGAGCTTGTGTGGTATGATACCCCCTGTTAAATGCTTGTTTATTATGAAGGAGAGGCGGTTATATGTTCAGGATGTTTCTGCGGTATTTCAAACCGCATATGAAGCTGTTTGTTGTAGATATTATTTGTGCGGTGATGGTTGCCCTGATTGATCTGGCCTTTCCGCTTGTGTCCAGGTATGCCATGAAGAATATGCTGCCAAACAAGGAATACCGGCTGTTCTTCATCCTGATGATTTCCATGATCGGCTTCTATGTACTGCGTTCTGTATGTCAGTATATCATGACCTACTGGGGTCATACCTTTGGCACCTATGTTGAGGCAGACCTGCGCAATGATCTGTTCCAGCACCTGCAGACACTGGATTTTGATTTCTATGACCAGAACCGTACCGGTCAATTGATGAGCCGGCTGACAGGTGATCTGTTTTCCATGACTGAGCTTGCCCACCATGGCCCGGAGGATCTGATCATTTCCGTGCTGACCATTGTTGGTGCTTTGATCTTCATGTTCCGCATGCAGTGGAAGCTGGCTCTGATCATTCTGATTCTATTGCCAATATCGGTGCTGGTGGTCATGCGCAACCGCAAGGCAATGGCCACCACATCCGTATCCAACAAGAAACGCCTGGCTGAAATTTCAGCCGATATTGAATCCGGTATTTCCGGTGTGCGCACTTCCAAAGCTTTTGCCAATGAAGAAGTGGATTATGACCGCTTTGATGCCTCCAACAAGGCTTACAGCAAATCCAAGAGTGACTATTACAAAGCAATGGCAAACTTCAACAGCTCGCAGGAATTCTTCATGAGCATCACCCCGGTCATTGTCATCATGGCCGGCGGCGTGCTGATCATGAAGGGTGAAATGAACTATGTAGACCTGATTACGTTTACACTGTTTGCCAACAGCTTTATTACACCGATCCGCAAACTGGCACAGTTTGCCGAAGTGTTTACCGATGGTGTTGCCGGTTTATCACGCTTCTATGATCTGATGCAGGTGAAGCCGGATATTGTTGAAAAGCCAGACGCAAAAGATCTGGTGGTGACGGATGGCACAATTGATTTTGATCATGTGTCCTTCCAGTACAATGCCAGCCGTCAGATTCTTTCGGATATTACCCTGCATGTCAACAGTGGTGAAAAGCTGGCCATTGTCGGCCAGTCCGGCGGTGGTAAAACAACCCTGTGTTCTTTGATTCCGCGCTTCTATGATGTCACGTCCGGTGCCATCCGCATTGATGGTACGGATATCCGCGATGTGACCAAACATTCTCTGCGTTCCAGCATTGGTGTTGTGCAGCAGGACGTGTTTATCTTTGCGGATACAATCAAGGAGAATATCCGCTATGGCAGACCCGGAGCCAGTGATGCAGAAATTGAGGAAGCTGCCAGAATGGCAGAAATCTATGATGACATCATGGAGATGCCGGATGGGTTTGATACGTATGTCGGAGAAAGAGGCGTGCGTTTGTCCGGCGGGCAGAAGCAGCGTATTTCCATTGCCCGTATCTTTCTGAAGAATCCAAAGATTCTGATTCTGGATGAGGCAACTTCTGCTTTGGATACGATCACTGAGCAGAAGATCCAGGCAAGCTTTGATAAGCTGGCTATAGGACGTACGTCCCTGATCATTGCCCACCGTCTGGCAACGGTGAAAGATGCCGATCGGATTGTGCTGATTGATGAAGGAAAGATTGCAGAGATGGGCACCCATCAGCAGCTGCTGGCAGAAAACGGTGAGTATGCAAGACTGTATAACACCCAGAAACTGTTTGAAAAGTAAAGAATCTTTTAGAATTGCATGAAAAATCCATCTGGTGTTGTTCACATTGCAGATGGCAATGATAGAATAAGACAGGCAGAAATGTCTGTCTTTTCTTCATGCAGAGGCCGTTGACCTCTTTCGTGAGATAGATAAAATAAGATAGTATTTCTAAAGATAAAGGAGAATAACAATGGCTATTGAAGCAGGAGATTTTAAAACAGGATTGACAGTAATCGTCGATGGCGACCCGTGGGTTGTCCTTGACTTCATGCATGTAAAGCCGGGTAAGGGCGCTGCTATTCTGAAGACAAAGATGAAGAACCTGAAAACAGGTTCCACACAGGAAAGAAACTTCAATGCAAGCACGAAGTTTGAGCCTGCCATGATTGAGAAGAAGACAGCACAGTATTCCTACAAGGATGGCAATACGTACTACTTCATGGATCAGGAAACATTTGATACCTATGAGCTGGATGAGAGCAGAGTCGGTGATAACAAGTACTACATCATCGAAGGCATGGAAGTCGGCCTGATGTTCTTTGACGGCGAGCTGCTGTCTGTATCTGTTCCGGATCGTGTGACCCTGACAATTACAGAGACAACACCAGCCATCAAGGGTGCTGCCAGCAACCAGACCAAGGATGCTGTGACTGAAACAGGCCTGAAGCTGAGAATCCCGCAGTTTATTTCTGAGGGTGAGAAGGTCATCGTTTCTACAGCTGATGGCAAGTATTCCAGCCGTGCTTAATGGTATCTGCTGAAAACAAAACGGTTCTGATCACCGGCGGTGCCCGCGGCATCGGCCGTGCCATTGCTTTGGAACTGGCATCCTGCGGCTATCAACTGGCGGTAAATTACCATACTTCCCAAACAGAGGCAGAATCACTGAAGAAAACCATTCAGGAAAAATGGGGTACACCATGTCTGATTCTGCAGGCAGATGTATCAAAAGAAAATGAAGTGGATGCGATGGTCAGCCGGATTGAGGAAGAGCTTGGCGGTGTTGATATCCTCATTAACAATGCCGCGATCGATCTTTCTAATCTGTTTCATCTGAAAACAGCAGCAGAATTCCGGCGCACCATGGATGTGAATGTGATTGGCGCCTATAACTGTGCTGTGCGGGTATGGCCCCATATGAAGCAGCAGGAATATGGCCGCATCATTAACATCTCATCCACCAATGGCATGAACACCTACTATCCCATGTCAGTGGATTATGATGCCTCCAAGGCAGCACTGAATTCTTTGACGCATGATCTGGCCGTGCAGTTTGCGCCATTTGTGCATGTCAATGCCATTGCGCCAGGCTTTATCGGGACAGAAAGTGAACTGGATGGCTATGATGAGGAATTCCTGAAGGAAGAAGAGGAAAAGATTCTGGTGAAGCGCTATGGACAGCCCGAAGAAGTTGCCCATTTAGTCAGGTTCTTGATCAGTGATCAGGCAGATTATATCGATAATACGATTATCCGCATTGATGGCGGACAGATCGGCAGTATGTAAAAGGGAGAATACCTGTGTGCGGGTACTCTCCCTTTTTTGCGTATCTTTTCGTTGTTATTTCTTATCAGGTTCGCCATGCAGAACATGCTGCAAAGCCAGCAGGATGGACAGTCTGCCATAGGCATAGGACAGGCCGCCCTGCATATACAGAGTATAGGGTTCAATGACCGGAGCATCCCCACTGAGTTCAATGGTGCTGCCCTGGGTAAAACTGCCGCAGGCCATGACTTCATCAAATGGATAGCCAGGCATCGGAGCAGGCAGCACTCTGACATAGGAATCAATCGGCGAAGAGGACTGCAGGCCCTGGGTGAAACGGACAAGATTCTCCTTGGTGGAAAGTTCAACGGTCTGGATGATATCGGTGCGGTATTCATCATAGGCTGGTGAAACATTCTTGAAGCCAAGCTTTGCCAGCATATAGGAGGAGAAGACAGCTGTCTTCAGGGCATTGGCAACTGCCTCCGGAGCAAGGAAGACACCCTTGAAGAAGGCATTGTTCATGTTGAAGTTGGCACCAAGATCCTTGCCGATGCCAGGTGATGTCAGACGGTCTGCACACATGGCAATCAGATCTTTTCTGCCGGCAATATAGCCGCCGGTCGGAGCAATGCCGCCGCCAAGGTTTTTCATCAAAGAGCCGACAATCAGATCGACACCGACATGCCCGGGCTCCTTTTCTTCCACAAGCTCACCATAGCAGTTATCTACCATGATGATGACATCTTTGTTGACAGCACGGATGGCTTTGATGATGGCTTCCAGCTTGGCAATGGTCAGTGATTTCCGGCTGGAATAGCCCCGGGATCTCTGGATTTCAACAAGCTTTACGTTGTTCTGTTTTACTCTGTTGACAATGGCATCTTCATCAAATTCATTGTCGACAAGATCAATCTGTTCATACTTGACACCATATGCTTTCAATGACTGCGTGGAATCACCGATCAGGCCGATCATTTCCTGCAGGGAATCATACGGTGTGCCGGTGATGGAAATCATCGTATCACCTGGTTTGAGCATGGCGGAAAAAGCCAGATAGAGGGCATTTGTACCGGACATAATCTGCGGTCTGACAAGAGAATCCTCACAGCCAAGAATCGTGGCAAAGATCGCTTCCAGCTTGTCTCTACCGGTATCATAGTTGCCATAGCCGTTGATATCCGCAAAGTCAGAATAGGATACCTGATTCTCAATAAAGGCAGACAGAATGCGGTCGGCATTGTACTGCTCCACTTTATCAATCTGTTCAAACTGCGGTTTTATTTCTTTTTCTGCTTCCTCTGCCATCTTCAGCAAAGAAGCATCAATCTGATCTGTAATCATGGATAAACCTCCCTCGTGCATACCGGGCTATTGTACTCTGCTCACAAAAGGAATTCACCATTCATGGCCAAAATTGCAGCACAGGCAGGTATAATTGCACTGTATGGATTCAGAGAAACAGGAAAATCATGGTCTGGTGGAAAAATACCGTGATGTGATACCGTATACCGTTTTTGGCGTGCTGACAACACTGGTCAATATCGTGACATACTGGCTGTTTGCGCATTTGATGCATATTTCCATCATGATGAGTACGGTGCTGTCATGGGTGCTTTCTGTCCTGTTTGCCTATCTGACCAACCGGAAATGGGTATTCCGGAGCGATGCGGCTGCAGCCAAAGCCATTCTGCGGGAAATGTCATTGTTTTTCTCATGCCGTCTGGCTACCGGTGCACTTGACTGGTTCAATATGTTTTTGTTTGCACAGACACTGGGATGGAATGATGTGTGGGTGAAAACCATCTCCAATGTGGTCGTGATCATTGTGAATTATGCGGCAAGCAAACTTGTGATCTTCAAACATCATGAAGGGTAAGGAAAATGAAAGACAGTCTGTTTTATACAAATCATTCCGATATCTGCTTTCTGGATCATCTCTGCCAGCAGCTGGACAGATGCCTTTCTTTTGCTTTTACAGTCAGTTTCATCAAGCGGGCAGGTCTTTCCCTGATTCAATCACATATAGAAGCTGCGCTTGCCCGCGGTGTGCATGGCCGTATCATCACTTCGACATATCAGAACTTTACGGATATCAACTCATTAACTTACTTCCTGCATCTGCAGAATACGTATCCGGACCAGTTTGCCTGCCACCTGGACAAGGACTGTTTTCATGATGGCAATGGCAATATCACCGGCTTCCATTCCAAGGGATATCTGTTTACGTTTGAAGATGATAAAGAACTGCTCGTTGGGTCTTCAAACATCACCGTATATGCACTGTTAAAGAATGTGGAGTGGGATCTGGCTTCCTTTGCCTCCGTGCATCCGGAAACCTGGCAGCAGGCTGCTTCTGACTTTGAAGCATTATGGGACCATACACTGCCTTTGACCAGGACTTTGATCAGCCAGTATCAGACACGGCTTTGCTATGCTGTGGAAAGATGGGATATGGACTATGCCGTTGCCAATGCAAAGATCCAGCCCAATGCCATGCAGAAGAAGGCATTGAAGCAGTTGAACCGTATCCGCTGCATGGGTGAGGACAAGGCCATGATCATTGCCTCACCAGGATCTGGCAAGACCTATCTTTCTGCTTTTGATGCAGTCAACTTCAATCCGAAACATCTTCTGTATATCGTGCATGAAGGATCAATCCTGAGAAAGTCGCTGGATTCCTTTCAGAAGGTGATTGGCAGTGAAAAGACATTTGGCATCTATGACGGATCGCATAAGGATCTGGACTGTGATTTCCTGTTTTCCACCAATGTGACAATGGCAAACCATCTGGATCTGTTTTCGCCGGATTATTTTGATTACATTATCATTGATGAGGCACATCATGCTGCGGCGTCTTCCTATCAGAAGATTCTGCACTATTTCCATCCGCAGTTTCTGCTGGGTATGACAGCAACGCCGGAACGCATGGATAATAAGGATGTCTTTTCCAACTTTGGTGACAATGTGCCATATGAGCTGCGGCTGCGGGATGCCATTCTGCAGGATCTGGTTGTGCCTTTTCATTATTATGGTATCCGGGATGAACTGCTTTCCTACAGCGATGCCGCTGTGAAGGCCAGAACGTTCAGCCAGCAGTGTGCATCTGATGAAAACTGTGAACTGATTGTCAAGGAGATTGAAAAATACAGAAAACCCGGAGAGAAGCTGAAGGCACTGGCGTTCTGCCGGGATGTCTCACATGCCATCATGATGGCACAGGCAATGTCTGATTATTACTACACCCAGTATCTGACCGGCCGCAACAGTGTCGGGGAAAGAATACGCGCCTATCATGATCTGCAGAGTGATGATGAGAAACTGGAAATCCTCTTTACTGTCGACATTCTCAATGAAGGCGTGGATATTCCTGGTGTCAACATGGTTCTGTTTCTAAGGCCAACCCAGTCTTCCACCATCTTTCTGCAGCAATTGGGCCGTGGCTTGCGAAAGTATACAGATAAAAAATACGTAACGGTGCTGGACTTTATTGGCAATGACTACCAGCGCAGCAGTCAGATTGCCTTTGCCTTAGGAAGTCTGTCTGAGAACTTTGTACTGGAAAAACAATTGGTAGGCAGTCTTGTCAAAGATGATTTCAAACAGCTTGGCATGGAAAAATATGGCGTTGAGATTCACATGGATGATCTGTCCAAAAAAGAGATTCTGGACCAGCTGGATCACATCAACTTCCATAACAAGCGGTTTGTGCAGCAGGATTATGAGAATTTCAAGAAGTATCTTGGTGAGAGCTCTTATCCCTGCCACATGGATTATCTGAACAATGAATGTGCACCGGATCTTTTACGATTGATGAGTATGAAAGGTGCCAATGGCAAGGCAGGCTCTTACTATGGCTTCCTCAAAGAAATCGGCGAAGAAAATCTTCCCTCTTTCTCAAAGGAACAGGAAACCTATATCAAGACAGTTTCTTCCTTTCTGCCACTGGTCCGTCCACAGGAGTATCTCGTACTGCAGAAACTTCTGTTAACAGGAAGAGAAGACATTGAATCGATAAGAAGATATGTGAATGACAATGCCATAGCTGCAGCCACGGCAATATTCAAACATGTGCTGTGGTATCTGCAAGATCGAAAACTGATCAATATTCATGAAAATCAGATTGTGATGCCGGATGGCATCCTGAATGTAGAAATGAAACAGTATCTGGATGATCTTCTGCAGTATGGCATTGCCAGATATGAAACAGAGTTTGGTGACAAGGATCCCAATAGTACGTTCTGTATCTGGGGTAAATACCGCAAGGATCAGATCAAACTGCTATTGTTGAAGAATCCGCATGATATCATGCTTGGTACGGATATTTACGATGGTATCTGCTATGCCTATGTCACCGTCCACAAGGCAAAAGATATCAAAGATGATCTGCGCTATGCGGATGGCTTTCTGGATCCGCAGACATTCCTGTGGGAGACACGTGCAAACCTGAAACAAAAAGAGCTGGATGCACTTTGTGCAGCATCCCGCATTGAATTGTTTGTGCGCAAAGTTGAAGCAGAAGATGGACTTGCACTGCCATTTACCTATATTGGCAGTGGAAAGATGCATCTGATTCCGAATTCACTGAGGCCAAATGGCTCCTGGCAGTTCCGGGTAGAGATGAAGCAGAAAGCACCGGATGATCTGTATTTTGATTTTCAGCTGCCAAAGGCTTGATGTTGAATGTTCGACGGATGGCGCATGTACCATTTGATTGAACTTCGGCAAAATTGGGAATTGCCGGATTTCGTTGAAATATCTGAAAATATATAGGCATGAAAAAAGCATGGACTATGCCATGCTCAGTCGTGTTTGAGAATACCGCAGTCCTGGATTGCCTGGACTGCTTTTTTGATTTGTTCTGGCGGTAAGACCAGGGCGAAGCGCACATAGCCTTCTCCCAGTGGCCCGAAGGAGGATCCTGGTGTGCAGATGACACCGCTTTTGTCCATGAGGTCCAGGGTGAACTGCATGGAAGATTTGTACCAGGAAGGAATGGGTGCCCAGACAAACATGGTGCCTTTGGAATCCGGGACATTCCATCCAATGCTGCGCAGGCCGCCGCACAAAGCATCACGGCGTTCCTGGTATTTGTGTTTCTGTTCTTCGACCATATCCAGCGGTCCTTCCAATGCGGCAATAGCTGCTTTCTGCAGCGGCATGAACATGCCGAAGTCATACTGGCTTCTCAGCTTCTTAAACATCTTCACAACTTCCGGATTTCCTACCAGGAAGCTCAGTCTTGCCCCGGTCACATCAAAGCTCTTGGACAAGGAGAAGAACTCGACGCCATTTTCAATGGCACCTGGATACTGCAGGAAAGACTTTCCTTCCACACCGTCAAAGATGATGTCAGAGTAGGCATTGTCGTGGATGATCAGGACATTATGCTTCTTTGCCCAGGCAATGATTTCCATATAGTTTTCATCATTGCCGATGGAACCGGTTGGATTGGATGGCAGCGAGACAATCATGAACTTTGCCCAGTCTGCCACATCATCCGGAATGGTTGAGACATCCGGCAGGAAGTTTGTCTCTTTTGTCATCGGATAATAGAACGGTGTCAGTCCGGCCATGTTGGCACAGGTAATGAATGCCGGGTAGCAGGGGGTAGGCAGAATGCATGTGTCACCCTCATCTGCCAGCACCATGCCGATGTGGGCCATACCTTCCTGGGATCCCGGGCAGCTGGCAATCATATCCGGTGTCAGATCAACATTGAACCGCTTGTGGTAGTAGTGGATGACGGCCTGGACAAGTTCGTCACAGTCACGCAATGTGTATTTCCAGTTAGCTGGATCTTTAGCCGCTTCACACAGGGCATCACGGATATGCTTTGGTGTTTCAAAGTCCGGTGTGCCGACAAACATGTTATACAGTGTACGGCCCTGTTTCTGCAGGGCAATGGTCTTTTCATTCAGTGAAGCGAAGATTTCATCGGGAAAGCGTTCCATGCGTTTGCTGAAGTTCATATGATTCCTCCATCGTGATTCTGTTGTACTATATTACACTGCATGAAAAAGATCTGCATGTGAAAGTGGTGATGTCATGAAACGTATCTCAGAAATATCCTTCCGGCAGCTTGTACCTCTGGCTTTGATCTGGTGGCTTCTGCTTGTCAGCATCTGTCTTCCTTATACATTGGCAAGATCCATGCAGTTAGAGGGCGTCGGCCTGCGCTTTGCCTGGCGCATCAATGATGTTGTCAATGAAGCCTATCCGGATCTGAATATTGACACTGCTGTGACGATGCAGGATGAATTCTCCAAGGAACGTTCCATTGGCTGGCTGAGTGACTACATGCTTGCACATGTGGTGAGCAATACGGTTCATCATAAAGGCTTGACGCTTGTTGAACCAAAAGACTCCGATATTGAAAAAGTCGTTCAGGAAACAAACAGAATCTGTTACAAGTATGCCGGTCATGAAATTGATGCATATCAGGATGAGCTGAAAGCAGTGGTGTCGGATGCGGCTGGTGCCATGGCGGATTATGCCAGCGGCTTACTGATGGGCAATGGCAGACTGTTTGGATTGATCTATGTCTATAACGGGTTTACCAGCTGGATGTTTCAGGTTGTGGCGGCAGCAGCTTTACTTGCCATATTGTTTGTACAGAGTGGCAAGAGTTCAGCAGTGATGGCAGCTTCCATGGGCACAATGATGCTGGCAGGCGGTGCCCTGCATGATCTTGTGGGACTGGTATTGAAACTGCTGTTTCCATCGCTTTCCAATGCCTGGCTGGGCGGTACCATGTCTTTATCTGTCACTGCCTGGATGGTATATGGTCTTGCCAGCATGGTCTGCGGTGTTGTGCTTCTCGTTGTTTTCCATTTTCTGAAAAAACGTTCTGCCCGGTAAGAAGTCTGCTATGATAGCTGCTGTTTTGAGGCGGAATGATGGAAGAAACAAAACGGTTGTTTTCCGATGCATATTTGAAGAAGCTGATTGTCCCGCTGATCTTTGAGCAGACCCTGGAAATCACGGTTGGCATGGCCGATACGATGATGGTGTCTTCGGTTGGCGAGGCTGCTGTCTCTGGTGTTTCTCTGGTAGATCAGATCAATAATCTGATGATTGCCGTACTGGCTGCGGTGGCAACCGGCGGTGCGGTTGTGTCTGCGCAGTTTTTAGGTGCGAAAAAGAATAAAGATGCCTGCCGCAGTGCCAATCAGCTGCTGTATACACTCATCTTCTTCGGTGTGGCGTTGATGGCAGTTTCCTTGCTGCTAAGGAAACAGATCCTGCGTCTGTTCTTTGGCTCCATTGATGACAATGTCATGCAGGCTGCGCTGATCTATTTTGTCATTACCGGCCTTTCCTTCCCGTTTCTGGCTGTTTACAATGCCGGTGCGGCGCTGTTCCGCTCCATGGGCAACTCCAATATCTCACTGCGGATTTCTCTGATCATGAACATCATCAACATTGTGGGCAATGCTGTCTGTGTATTTGCTTTGCATATGGGGGTTGCCGGCGTTGCGGTGCCTTCCCTTGTTTCAAGAGCGGTAGCAGCGGTTATTGTCACCATCCTTCTGCTGGATGCTACATTGCCAGTGCATTATGAGAAGGAACGCTTCCATCTGGATGGCAGTATGATCCAGCGCATTCTGTATATCGGTATTCCTTCCGGTATTGAAAACGGAATCTTTGAACTTGGCAGAGTCATTGTTGTTTCTTTGATTGCCACCTTTGGCACCGTGCAGATTGCGGCCAATGGCGTTGCCAATAATCTGGATGGGGTCGGCTGTATTATTGGCAAGGGCATGAGCCTGGCCATGATTACTGTGATCGGCCAGTGTGTGGGTGCCCGTGATGAGCAGCAGATTCAGTACTATACAAAGAAGCTGATGAAGATTACCTACATCGGTACCTTCCTGCTGGATATTACGATTCTGATTTTCTTAAAGCCTCTGCTTTCTATATATGGTCTGCGCACAGAAACACTGCATCTGGCCTGGATCCTGGTCATGATTCACAATGGCTGTGCCATCCTGCTGTGGCCGCTTGCCTTTGTGCTGCCGAATATGCTGCGGGCCTGCAATGATGCCCGCTATACCATGGTTGTTTCTCTGGCAAGCATGTTTATCAACCGGATTGTATTTTCCTGGATTCTCGGCCTGCATTATGGCATGGGGGCCATTGGTGTCTGGATTGCCATGATCATTGACTGGATCTGCCGGATTATCTTCTTTGTCGGCAGGTATAAGGCAGGCACATGGAGAAAGACAATGTACCGGCTGTCCTGATGGGTTGTTAGATAAATTAATTATTTAACTTTTGTAAATGTGGGACAAACGCTTACATGCCTGCTAGAATTCTATGTGCATGAGCCATTTTTATGGCGATGGAGGCAATAGTTAACATGAGTGTTTATGGATTTGGTCAGATGATCGAGAAGCTGAAGGCTTCTCCGAAGACGATTGTTCTGACAGAAGGCAGTGATCCCCGTATTCTCGAGGCTGCTTCCCGTCTGCTTGCCAGCAACTTCCTGGAGCCGATTCTGCTCGGCAATCCGGAAGAGATTGCCAAGGCATCTGAGAAGGCAGGCTTTAATATTCATGGTGCCCAGATCATTGATCCGGAAAACTATGAAGATTTTGATGAGATGGTTGCCCAGTTTGTTGAGCTGCGCAAGAACAAGGGTATGACACCGGAGAAGGCCAGAGGCATTCTCAAGAGTGCCAATTACTTTGGCACCATGCTTGTCAAGATGGGCAAGGCTGACTGCCTGCTGGGCGGTGCTACCTATTCCACTGCGGATACAGTGCGTCCTGCTCTGCAGATCATCAAGACAAAACCGGGCAGCAGCATCGTTTCTTCCTGCTTCATCCTGGTAAGACCGGCTGTTTCCGGCGGCAATGAGGTCATTGCCATGAGTGACTGCGCCA
This sequence comes from Lactimicrobium sp., assembly GCF_036453465.1. NCBI lineage: Bacteria > Bacillati > Bacillota > Erysipelotrichia > Erysipelotrichales > Erysipelotrichaceae > Lactimicrobium > Lactimicrobium sp. Next base: position 11,679 of record NZ_JAZHUW010000013.1, on the reverse strand, counting down.
TCAACATTGATCCGAGTGAGGATGATCTGGTGGAAATCTGCGGCCAGACCATTGAGTGTGCCAAGGTATTCGGCATTGATCCGAAGGTTGCTTTCCTGTCCTATTCGACAAAGGGCAGCGGCAAGGGTGATTCTGTGACCAAGATGCAGAATGCAACAAAGAAGGCTAAGGAGAAGTTCCCGAACGAGCAGATTGATGGTGAGCTGCAGTTTGATGCGGCAGTGGCACCGCGTGTTGCCAAGCAGAAGGCACCGGGCAGTGAGGTTGCCGGCCATGCCAATACGTTTATCTTCCCGGATATCAACGCTGGCAACATCGGTTACAAGATTGCCCAGAGACTTGGCAATTTCGAAGCATACGGCCCGATCCTGCTTGGCCTGAATGCACCGATCAACGACCTTTCCCGCGGCTGCAATGCTCTGGAAGTATATTCCATGGCAATCATTACCGCTGCATTGGCCTGAGGACAGCATAAATATGTCTCTTGAGAGGAGTCATGGAAATGGCTCCTCTTTGTTTTTTGTTTTAAAAATTTACACAATATTGCTAAACTGTACTCGATAAGGGGACAAATCTATGATCAGGATTGCAATCAGCTGTGGTGAAGGTTTTTCCAGCGGCTTTCTGGCAAATCGGCTGGAACAGGAAGTAAAGGACAATCATCTGGAGGACCGTGCCAGTTTTATCCGGATTCCATATATCAATCTAGCTGCCCATCAGGATGAGGTGGATATTGCCATGATCATGCCGCATATTGAGTGGAAGGTGAAGGCGGACAAGACGCAGTACCGTATTCCTTTGTATGTGATTCCGTTCAAGGTGATGATCAAGCCGACTGTATTAGATTACATTGAAGATGCCGAAGATATCCTGAAAATTGCGGATGGACGCGGCGGACGTTTCCGCTTTCCGGATGAAAAACGCACTGCGGATGTGACACGGCTTTGTTCTCATCGGAAATGGCTTGCAGAAAGAAGTGAAAAGAAATGATTTATCTGACCGGTGATACCCATGGCGGCATTGACTTAAGAAAGCTGACAGATAAAAGACTGCTTGGTTTAACCAGGGATGACTATGTGATTGTGTGCGGTGATTTTGGCTTTATCTACAATTGGAAGAAGGAATCCCGCAAAGAAAGAAGCTGGCTGAAATGGTTTGAGAGACAGCCGTATACACTGCTGTTTGTGGATGGCAATCATGAGTGTTTCCCACGTCTTGCGTCTTATCCTGAAGCTGTGTGGCATGGGGGAAAAGTACATGTGATCCGTGACAATGTCATGCATATGATGCGCGGTGAGATCTTTGATCTGGATGGCAATACGATTTTTACCATGGGCGGGGCACGCAGCCATGACCGCGGTCCTGTCGCAGGTGATACCAAAGCAGTGGAAGGCCGCTTCTGGTGGCCTGAAGAAGTGCCGGATGAGGCTGAGATGGCGCATGGCCTGGAAAATCTGAAAGCCCATGGAAATCAGGCGGATTATATTGTGACACACTGCCTGCCGGGTTCCCTGCAGCAGCGCATCAAGCCTGCCTTTGGCATTGATCCTTTGAATGAATATCTGGAAAAGATCATGTGCAGTGTGAAATATACACACTGGTACTGCGGTCACTACCATATTGATCAGGATCAGCCCCACAATATTTCGGTGCTGTTCAACCGTCTGGTAGAACTTGGTGAAACCGTATCTGCTTCTTTGCCCCGGGCTGGTGAGCCGATTTACCGCCGTGATAATAAAGTTGGTTTCTTCAAGGATAGAAAATATACAGAAGGTACGATTACGGGTATCTATCCCTGGGGAAAGGCCCGTGTCAAGGACCAGCCGGTCTATGATATTGCGGTGAATGGGATTGTGACACCGTTTGTCAAGGAATCGGATATTGCCGGATATGGCCGGGAAGAATGAAATCAGAGCCGGGTCACTGGTGATGTTCCGGCAGGGAAATGTTCACCTGTATGGTGAAGTGATACAGATTATTTCACAGGATGAGGAAGAAGGATTTGCTATTTGTCTTGTGCAGGCATATCATAACCATCATCTTCATCTGTTTCAGGTAGAAACAGATCAGATACTGCATGTATATCAGGAGAGGAGACAGTCATGAAGCTGGATACATCGTATTCCATTCCAACATTGATGATTCTGATTGTTTTCCTTGTGCAGTATTTACTGCGGCCAAGACTGAAGATTGACCGCACCCGGATCTATCTGAAACTGCTGGCTGTGGATATGGCTGCCAGCATCATTGACATCTGGTCAACACAGCTTGATAACAATCCTTTTGGTTACAGCAATATTGTTCTGCAGATTGCCAATGTTCTCTTCTTTGCATTGTTTATTGCCAGAACCCAGATCTTCCTGAATTATCTGATTGCTCTGTGCGGCCGTCTTCACACCGGCAGTAAACTGTATCTTGCCTTCACCAGGATATTCTTTGTGGCATGCGAACTGATTGTTCTGTCTACACCATGGACGCATGCTGTGTTTGCCATTGATTCTTATGGGTATCATCCGGGAAATCTGTATAATCTGATCTATCTTCATCTGTATGTGACAGCCGCAGCTGGTTTCCTGCTGGTGGCAAAAAACAGAAATCATCTGGAAAAGCAGGTCTGGATCAGAGCATATGTCTGCCTGACTCTGCTTTCTGTTGGTGCGGTTGTGCGTGCCTTCAGCCACATGCTCATCATGAACATGTTCTTTCTGCTGGATATCTTTATTCTGTATGATGGCATTGAAAATCCAGATCACTATCTGGCATCCCGCGCCGGCACCTTCAATATCGTGGCTTTCCGGCAGCTGTATGATGAGCTGTTGTTCAAGAAGAAGCCATTTGTCATGTCAGGATTCTGTCTGAAGAATTATTCCTACCTGCGCTCCAGCTATGGCTCACAGCTGTCAGATGAAGGACTGCATCAGGTCGGTCTGTGGCTGCATCAGGCAAAACCGGATGTGCCGGCTTTCTATCTTCATCATGGCCGTTTTCTGCTGCTGGGATCCAGTGAGGAACTGCAAGATCTGCCTGGTCTGGTGCGTGCCCGTTTTGCAGAAAACTGGCATGTGAACAATTCTGATCTGATTCTGGATACCGATCTGATTGAGATCTCACCGGATGTGCATTTTAAAAACAGTGAGCAGTTCATGGATGTGCTTGATCTGGCTCTTGTAAAGCATTCTGATGGGCCGATCATTCTTAATGAGGAGCTCATTCAGATGAGTGAGCGCCACAATGCGGTACAGCGGCTGGTGGCAGATGTACTGCAGAATCATGGCATTCAGGTTTATCTGCAGCCGATTATCAATGCAGCGGATGGCAGAACCATTGGTGCGGAGGCACTCTCCAGGCTGCATGATGACACACTGGGTACGGTATCTCCGCTGGAGTTTATTCCGGTGGCGGAGCAGATGGGCCGTATTGATGATTTCACGTTACAGGTAGCAGATAAAGTCGGTGTCTTTATTGAAGAGGGCGGCCTGGAGCGCTGCCACATTGACTGGATCAATATCAATCTGTGCCCTTTGAACTGCATGAACCGCAGTTTTCCTGCCCGCCTGCATGAAGTGCTGCAGCAGCATCATGTCAGTCCTTCTCAGGTACATCTGGAGATTACGGAAGAAGCCATGGTGGACCGTAAGGTGCTGAAACAGATGATGGATGGCATGATTGCCATGGGTTACTCCTTCTCTCTGGATGATTATGGTACTGGCTATGCCAATGCCTCAAGGCAGATGGAACTGCCGTTTGTCAATGTCAAGCTGGATCTTTCGGTGGTCAGAGAATATATGAAAACCGGCAATAAGCTTGTACCGGCGATGGTGATGGTGTTACAGCATGATCAGCTTTCGATTACGGCTGAGGGTGTGGAAACATTGGAAATGGCGCAGAAGATGAAGCAGATTGGCTGCACCTATCTGCAGGGGTATTTCTACAGCAGGCCGCTGCCAATGGCAGAGTTTGAAGAATGGTGCGAAAAAAGGATGCCTGATTGAGCATCCTCAGTATTCAAGATAAATCCGGGCACTCTTGCCGGGAATTGTAATGGTGCACGTACCGTTTGCAACAAGCGGTGCGTTTTCTTTTCTGCTGAAATCGGTATGGCCATGCCAGCATTCCTCATCACTGGCTAACAGCAGCTTGATCTTCGCACCGGTGCGCCATGTATATCGGTTGGCCAGGGCACCACAGTTCATGACAAAGACAATGGTCTGTTTTGATGACATGCGGCGGTAGGCATAGATGCACTCATTGACTTTGTCGGCATCAATCCACTGGAACCCTCTGTTGTCATAGTCCCATTCCCACAGAGCACTGTTTTCCAGATAGATGTGATTCAGTTTCATCATGTAGCGGTGGAAGGCATCATGAATCGGATATTTCAGCATATCCCAGTCCTGCTGGCGTTTCTCATCCCATTCCCGCAGCTGGCCGATTTCATTGCCCATGAAGCTGAGCTTCTTGCCAGGCAGGGTATACATGTAGAGATACAGGGCTCTTGCCTGATCAAACTTGCCTTCATACAGGTCACACATCTTATTGACGATGGTTGCTTTGCCATGGACGACTTCATCGTGGCTCAAAGGCAGGATGAAGTGGTCACTGCCGGCATAGGACTGCCGGAAGGTCAGCTTGTGATAGATATCTCTGCGGTAGGCAGGATCCGTCGCAAAGTATTTCAGTGTATCATTCATCCATCCCATATCCCATTTGTAGTCAAAGCCAAGGCCGCCCTTGTTTACCGGATCGGTATCATGGGAATAGGTGGTGCTGTCCTCCGCCATCAGGATGATGGCCGGATGGCGCACCCGCAGTTCCTGGTTCATTTCCTTCAGGAAGTCAATGGCAGCCTTGTTTTCACCACGGCTGACATCCCCCTGCCAGTACAGCAGGTTGCCGACGGCATCCATGCGCAGACCGTCAAAGTGATACTGGCTGATCCAGAAGTCACAGGCAGACTGCAGGAAGGAACAGACTTCCGGCCTGGAAAGCATGAAGTTGTTGGAACCCCACTGGCTCTTGGTCATATCACTGTAGGGGTATTCATACAGCGGCGTGCCGTCATAGTTGGCCAGGGCATAGTCATTGACGGCAAAGTGGACAAGGACAATGTCCAGGAAGACACCGATACCATTCTGGTGCAGAGTATCGATCAAAGTGCGCAGCTGGTCCGGGGTGCCATAGCGGGATGTCGGGGCATAGAAACCGGTTGCCTGATAGCCCCAGGACTGATCACTCGGATATTCATTCAAAGGCATGAACTCGACATAGTTGTATCCATTCTCTTTCAGATAGGGGATCAGCCGGGGTGCCAGCTCATCATAGCGGTACCAGCCATCCTCTTTGGTATCATCCTTTTTCTTCCAGGATCCCATGTGCATCTCATAGATGTTCATGGGTTTATCTTTATGGGTTGTGGCATTGCGCATCCATTTGTCATCATGCCAGTGGTATTTTGTCAGGTCAATGATGCGGCTTGCCCATCCCGGGCGCAGTTCTGCTGAGAAGCCATAGGGGTCGCAATGGTCCACGATCCTGCCATCGGGCTGCTCAATCTGAAACTTATACAGGTCCATGGGTCTGGCGTTGGCAATGCGCACTTCGAAGAATTTGCCATCATAGACCCGGTTCATCGGTGTTTTCTGCCAGTTGTTGAAATCACCGGTGACATAGATATTGCGAGCATTGGGGGCATACGTGCGGAAGGTGGTGCCGTGATGATCGGGATGGGCACCAAGCCAGCTGTAGGCTTCAAATTCTTTACCGGCATAAAAATAGTAAAAATCCATGATGCATCCCTCCTCATTATCTGGATTGGTTTTTCACTCTGGGAAAACTATAATGTTTCTATATGAAAAATACGAGCATCAGAATGCAACGATAGTCTGAAATCAGACATCTGATTAAAAACGTTGGAGGAATATGGCAGGAAGAAAAGAGACATCGAAAAGCAGAAGGCGGATTCTGAATGCCTTCATTGAACTGCGCTCACAGAAAGATCTGGAGAAGATCACCGTGGTAGAGATCTGTGAACGGGCAGACATTAACAAGTCGACTTTCTATGTGTATTTTCATGATGTGTATGATCTGAGCCGGCAGATGCAGCAGGAGATTATTGACCGCATTGCGGCATCACTGCCGGATCCTGACAATGTGATCAAGAATACCACGCAGTTTACCCGGGATATTCTGATGGCATATGAGGCAAACAAACAGCAGATTCAGACAATGTTTTCTGGTTCCCAGTCTTCACGGCTGCCAATGATGGTAGAAGCCAAGATCCTGGATCTGATTCATCAGCTGCACCCACAGATCAGGGATCCCCAGCGGCTGCGGCTGGTGCTGAATTACAAGATCTATGGCGCGTATTATGCATTTCTGGAAGATACGGATATGAATGAGATGGAGAAGATTGAATATATTTCCAATCTGGCCGGAGAATCCAGTTTTAACGCCTGATTTGATCAGGTTGTGGTAGGATAGTCGTGTTTCATGATACTCATCATCAATAAGGAGGAAAAGATGGAAGAATATACACCGGTTAAAGAAGGCAAAGTACGTGAAATCTATGACATTGGCGATTATCTTGTGATGGTTGCGACGGACCGCATTTCAGCTTTTGATGTGATTCTCAAGAACAAGGTAACCAAGAAGGGTACGGTTCTGACCCAGATGTCCCGTTTCTGGTTTGACTATACGAAGGATATTGTGAAGAACCACATGGTTTCCACAGATGTCAATGATATGCCGGAATTCTTCCGTCAGCCGCAGTTTGACGGCAATTCCATGCTGTGCCAGAAGCTGAACATGATTCCGATTGAGTGCATTGTCCGCGGCTATATCACAGGCAGCGGCTGGGCTTCCTATCAGAAAAACGGTACGGTATGCGGCATCAAGCTGCGGGACGGCCTGCAGGAATGTGAAAAGCTGGATGAGCCGATCTATACGCCAAGCACAAAGGCTGAGATTGGTGATCATGATGAAAATATTTCCTTTGAGCAGTCCATTGATATACTGGAGAAGAAGTTCCCTGGCCATGGTGTGGAATATGCCACCAAGATCCGTGACTATACGATTGCCCTCTATAAGAAGTGTGCAGATTATGCTTTGACAAGAGGCATTATCATTGCTGATACCAAGTTTGAGTTTGGCCTGGACAAGGATGGCAATGTGGTGCTTGGCGATGAAATGCTCACACCGGATTCCAGCCGCTTCTGGCCGCTGGAAGGCTATGAGGCCGGCCACAGCCAGCCTTCCTTTGACAAGCAGTTTGTACGTGACTGGCTCAAGGCACATCCGGAAAGTGATTACAACCTGCCGCAGGATGTCATTGACAAGACCATTGCCAAGTACAAGGAAGCCTATCATCTGTTAACAGGCCTGGAAATCAAGTAAGAAGGCACATGAAAAGCATGGATGCATATGTCCATGCTTTTTAAATGCTTTGCTTTGATCAATAACCAAGCTTTCTGTCAACGACATGCTGCAGCGGTTCATTGGCAAGGTATCTTTTCAGATTGTCCTCAAAGATAGAGAGTACTTTGTCATATGTCACTTCGGCATTGAATCTTCCGGCAATGTGCGGTGTGCACAATGTGTGGGGCAGATTCCAGAGCGGATTATTCTTAGGCAGCGGTTCATGCTCAAACACATCCAGGCAGACACCGCCAAAGTAATCTTTCTTCTGCAGGGAAATCAGTGCTGTTTCATCAATGGCACTGCCTCTGCCAACATTGATCAGTATACTGCCGGGCTTACATAATGCCAGGCGCTCTTTGTTCATGATATGAATGGTATCCGGTGTTTGCGGCAGGGACATGGCAATGACATCCGCCTTTGGCAGAAGTGCATCCAGATCTTTGATCTCATACTGTTCATCAAAGCCTTCCGGCAGTTCTTTCATATGTCTGCGGACCCCAATGACATGGGCACCCAGTGCTTTGACTTTCTTTGCAAAGTGACTGCCGATGTCGCCCATGCCAAGGCACAGTATTGTTAACTGTGAGAGGGTTTTGACAGAGCCAAGGTTGACCCAGTCATGGCTGGCCTGCAGAGCTTCGTAGTCATCCAGACGTTTCAGTGTTCTTAACATGCAGGCAAGCATGTATTCTGAGATGGCCGGGCCATAGGCACCCGACGCATTGGTTAAAACAAAATCACCGGGCAGCTTTGCATAGGCATCGGCACCGGCAGAATCCAGCTGCAGCCATTGCAGATGCTGGCAGACAGAAAGCCTGGCGGGGGAAACATTGCCCATGATCACTTCTGCTTCCTTCAGCTGCTCATCACTGACATCTTTCCTTGAAACAAAGGTGATATCTTCACCGGCAGGATCTGTAAAGCAGTGCTTCTTATCTTCCGGAATTTCTGTAACAAACAAGATTTTCATAACGGACTCCTTTGCGGATATCTTAGCACAGCAGGATGAAGGGAATGAAGAATGCTAAAATGAGGAAAAGGAGTGAGATATATGATTCTGTATTTTTCTGCAACGGGAAACAGCAGGCATGTGGCAGAAAGGGCGGCAGCAGCACTGCATGAGCGGGCGGTTTCAATGGAAACAAGTAAGCCTGTCCTGCAGCTGTCAAAAGATGAAGTGCTTGGCATTGTGACGCCGGTTTACTTCTGGCAGCTGCCCCTTGTGACAAGGAACTTTCTTAACAGGCTTTCTCTGACAGGAGAGAACAGCTCTCCTTATACATTCATCATTGTGACCTATGGTACAACACCCGGCTGTACGGCTGAAGATGCCAGAAGAATCCTGGATCACAAGAAAATCCGGCTTTCATCTGCCTTCAGTGTGCGCATGCCGGATACCTGGACACCGTTCTTTGATCTCAGTGATCATGATCATGTAAAAAGATTGAATGCACGTGCTGAAAAAGAGATTGATCAGGTGATTGCCAGCATTCAGGCAAGAGTGACTGGAAACCATATGGCACGCAGGCTGCCCTATGCCTTTCGTATCATGACTGATAAGGCATACAACAAAGCCAGAAGAACTGTATATTTCCATGTGGAAGATTCCTGTGTCGGCTGTCATCTGTGTGAGAAAAACTGTCCGGTGCAGGCAATTGCGATTAAAGATGGAAGGCCTGTCTGGGTTAAAGAACAGTGTGCGCTGTGCCTTCGCTGTCTGCACTTCTGCCCGAAGTTTGCAATTCAATATGGCAATGGCAGCACAAAGAAACATGGCCAGTATCATTATCCTGGCATCGGATGACAATACATCTGTACGAAATCTGAGATTTGTAGCTTTTCAGATCAATGCATGCAGGTGTAATACAATAGTGTAAAGAGGGTGTATGTATGAAAGAACTGAAGTGGAGTGCGATTCTGGAAGGTTTGATTGTGACCATACTTGGTGTGCTGCTGATCTGTTTCCCGACAGCCAGTGCATCGGTTGTCTGTACATTGATTGGTGTGGGATGCCTGATCGGCGGTCTTGTATGTATCATCAACTACTGCATGATTGATGTACATGATATCTTTTACCGCAATGATCTTGCCTTTGGCATTTTCCTGATCCTGTTTGGCCTGCTGGCTCTGTATAAGAAGAATGTACTGGCCGAGATTCTGCCGATCATTCTTGGCCTGGTGATTCTGATTTCCGGACTGGTCAAGCTGCAGAGTGCATCGGTCGCAAAGCGGATCGGCTATCAGGGTGCCAATGCATATACTGTTCTTGGCGTGATCTCCATTGTCCTTGGCATTATCATCATGTTCTTCCTGCCGGGCAGTGTTGCAACGGATACATTGTTTATTGTCATTGGCATTGGCATGGTCTACTCCGGTATCTCAGATCTGTATGTGACTTTCTTCCTTTCCAGCAAATATAAGAAGTTTATCAAGAGATGGAAGGAAAAGATGGAGACACCGAAGGTCATTGATGCGGAAGTGTCGGATGAGCACGAGGAAGACGATTCTTCTGAACAATAATCACAAAGCGAAGGAAAGCGGCGGGCTAGCTGCTTTCCTTTTTTTGCAAGTAAGGTATCATTATGGGCAGGAGGTTTTCTCATGTACAATAACTGGCTGACAATCGGTCCGATTACGATTCATGGCTATGGTGTCATGATTGCCATTGGCATTCTGACAGCGGTATGGCTGGCTGAAAAACTGGCCAACAAGCACGGACTGGATGGTTCCAAGATTGAAGGAATTGCCATTTCTGGTGTCATATCCGGCTTTTTCTTCTCAAAGGTAACATATATTCTGACAGTCTTTCCGCAGTTTCTCAAAGATCCGGTATCTGTGATTGGAACTTCAGGATGGGTTGTTTATGGCGGTATTCTTGGCGGCATTCTTGGCGCCGGCCTGTACTGCCGGGCAAAGCATCTGAACTTCATGAAGTATTTCAATGTTGTGATGCCCTGTGTTGCTCTGGCTCAGGCAATCGGCCGCATCGGCTGCTTCTTTGCCGGATGCTGCTATGGTGTGGAAACACACAGCCACTTCGCATTGACATTTCCAAGTGGATCACTGGCACCGGCCGGCGTACCGCTGGTGCCAACCCAGCTGCTGTCATCCTTTGGTGACTTTGTTCTGTTTGTGATTCTTTATAAGGCATTGGCGAATCCAAAGACGGAAAACAAAGTAGCAGCACTGTATCTGATTCTTTACAGCATTGGAAGGTTCATGATTGAATTTGTGCGCGGTGATATCATCCGCGGCAAGATCGGTATTCTGTCAACATCACAGTTTATTGCCATCTGGGTATTATTGGCTGGCATCATCCTGTATATTTATCTTGAAAAGAAGGAGAAAAAGGCATGAAAGTAGGAATTGCGAATGATCACGCAGCAACGTCCATGAAGAAAGAACTCATGGCATATCTGCAGGAAAAGGGCTATGAAGTTGTCAACTACGGTACGGATGGCAATGAATCTGTTGACTATCCGGATTATGGCGCAAAGCTTGCCAAAGCAGTGGCAGCGGGTGAAGTTGACCGCGGCATTGCGATCTGCGGAACTGGTGTCGGCATGTCTATAGTCTGCAACAAGGTAAAGGGTGTGCGCTGTGTGCACTGCTCTGAGACGTTCTCGGCAGAATATGGCCGCCGGCATAATGATGCCAATGTGGTTGCCTTTGGTGCCCGTGTCATTGGCATGGGCATTGCCAAGCAGATTGTGGATGTTTTCCTGACAACGGAATTTGAAGGCGGCAGACATCAGCGCCGGGTAGATAAGATCAAGGCGCTGGAGGAAGAACAGTAAATGCTGAAGGTATATGGAAGTGAGCACTGCCCGGACTGCACAGCCTGCAAGGCAAGTCTGGATGCCAGCGGCATTGCCTATGATTTTGTGGATATCACCGGTTCCATGCCGGCATTGAAGGAATTCCTGGCCATCCGTGATACAAACAGCCTGTATGATGAGGTGCGTGCCAGGCACAGTGTTGGCATTCCCACACTTGTGGAAGAGGATGGCGCTATGACCCTGGATTGGGAAGGCTGGATGAAGGCGCACAATGGCAAGATTGTGGAGCCGAAAGCTGCCTGCTCTCTGGATCATAAGGGAAACTGCTGAAGTAATACATGACGGTACAGATGATGTAGGATCATCCGTGCCGTTTTTCTTTTGGACAATGGACATATTAACAAATTGGTGAATTCTGTGGCTACTGTACTTGTTCATGTACAGTAATGTTAAGCTGGTTGATTATCTTCATTCATGTGAGGTG
>NZ_JAZHUW010000012.1:0-54279 GCF_036453465.1 Lactimicrobium sp. | reverse complement strand
ATAACACAAGCCCGGCAAAGACCGGGCTGTTTTATGGTCGGAATGAAAGTGACATGAAAATGGGCAGTTTCCGGACAATTGGAGAGAGCAGAAACTGGTCAGTCCATCAGAGCATTAACATTCAAAATATTGATTGCAGGAAACCAATATGTTCCTTAAGAGATCGGATTTTTCTTGTCTGATCTTTTTTGTGGTGAATTTCAATTTGGCTGGTTCAAGCCACACTGAAACATTCACTTCTAAGATGAGGTGCTATGCCTGCAGAATGCATCAAAATGAATTTAATCGTGTATAATATTTTTGTTATTTCAATTCGGAGGAAAGTAAATATGGCACTTAATCTGGAAGATTATATTGCATCAATCCGTGATTTCCCGACCAAGGGAATCCTGTTTCGTGATGTAACACCGCTTGTTCAGGATGGACAGGCATTCCATGAGGCAATTGACCGTCTGGCTGACTTTGCCCGTTCCGTTCATACGGATGTGGTGGTAGGACCGGAGAGCAGAGGCTTCATCTTCGGTGCACCGGTTGCCTATGCACTTGGCATTGGCTTTGTACCGGTACGCAAGCCGGGCAAGCTGCCCCGTGAGACAGTCTCTGTCAAGTATGATCTTGAATATGGATCCAATGAGCTGTTCATGCACAAGGATTCTATCAAGAAGGGTCAGAGAGTTCTGATTGTGGATGATCTGCTGGCTACCGGAGGTACCGCCGTGGCAACGGCCCGCATGATTGAGCAGCTTGGCGGCGTTGTTGCCGGAGTTGCCTTTGTCATCAATCTGACTGGCATCAAACAGGACGAAGCTCTGAAACAGTACGATGTCTTCAAACTGATGGATCTCAGCGATCAATAATCATACGAATCGAAGAGCTTCTCTTCGATTTTTTGCAAAAAGGAGGTGGACGATATGGCTGAACATCAGAATGTTGGTGTTGAGGATGTCATGAACAATGCAAAGACCTATATTACCAATCCGCAGGATCTTGCATTAATTGCGCATGCAGCGAACTATGCCACGGAACATCATGCCGGGCAGTTCCGCAAATCCGGGGAGCCGTACATTGTCCATCTGATCAACGTTGCCTATATCCTGACGACACTGCATACCGGCCCCAAGACCATCGCTGCAGGTTTTCTGCATGATACGATTGAGGATACCGGTGTTACCAAGGAAGAATTAGCTGCTGAGTTTGATGAGGAAATTGCTGATCTTGTTGAAGCTGTCACCAAAGTCGGCACCCTGAAATACAAGGGCAAGGATGATCCGGAATACCAGGCCAGCAATCACCGCAAGATCTTTATTGCCATGGCCAAGGATGTGCGCGTGATCCTGATCAAACTGGCCGACCGACTTCATAATATGCGCACCCTGCAGTATCAGCCTGAGGCTGCCCAGAAGCGCATTGCCGCAGAGACCCTGGATGTCTATGCGCCGATTGCTCACCGCTTAGGTATCAGTGCCATCAAGAATGAACTGGAAGATCTTTCCTTCTATTACCTGAACCGGGAAGAGTATTACCGTATTGCCAAACTTGTCGAAGACAAGAAAGCAGAACGTGATAAGGCCGTCAATCACATGATCGAGGAAATCTCGGCTATGCTGAAAGAGAAGAATCTGGAATTCCGCATCTTCGGCCGCTCCAAGCATCTGTACTCGATCTATAACAAGATGATCAAGAAGCACAAGCGCTTCGATGAGATTTTAGATCTGCTGGCCATCCGCATCGTGACCAAGACCGAGCTGAACTGCTATGAAATCCTTGGCTATATCCATGCCAAATACAAGCCGATCCCGGGCCGTCTGAAAGATTATATTGCTGTTCCAAAGACCAACATGTATCAGTCTCTGCATACGACCATCATTGGTGATGATGGCAAGATTTTCGAAGTGCAGATCCGCACGGAAGAGATGGATGAGGTGGCTGAACGTGGTATTGCTGCCCACTGGCGCTACAAGGAAGGCACCAAGTACGATGCCAAGAAGGAACAGAAGGAAATCGAGGAAAAGCTTTCCTGGTTCAAGAACTTTGCGACCTATTCTGAAGAAGAAAGCGGCAATGAGAATGCATCGGAATACATGGCAACCCTCCAGCATGATGTCTTTGAGGCTAATGTCTATGTCATGACGCCAAAGGGCAGGGTCATTGACCTGCCAAACGGGGCAACGCCGATTGACTTTGCCTACCGCATTCATACCGATGTCGGCCATACGGCCGTCGGTGCTATTGTCAATGATGTCATGGTGCCTCTGAATACACCATTGCATACCGGCGATGTCGTGCAGATCAAGACACTCAAGAGTACCGGTCCGAGTGAGGACTGGCTGAAGTTTGTCAAAACCAATCAGGCCAAAAATAAGATCCGTGCCTATCTGACCCGCAAAGAGACAGAACGCAAGCAGGAAAAGGTGCCGGATGGTGAAAAGGCACTTGCGGAAGAACTGCGCAAACGCGGCTTTGATACCAAAGAATACATGGACCGCAAGAAGATTGAAGCCATCGCCAAGAGTTTCAATGTCTCCAACTATGTTGATCTCATGTATGGCATTGGTGTGCATTCCATCAATGTGACGGATGTCTGCCAGAAGCTGACCAACCAGAAACGGCCGATGATGACAGATGAGGCCATCACCCACATGATGAACCGGGAGCCGGCCAAAGAAAAGACTACCAGCCGCAGCGGTGTCTTGATACCAGGCATTGAGTCGATGAAGATGTCATTAGCAGGGTGCTGCCAGCCGGTGTATGGCGATCCGATTGTCGGCTACATTACCAAAGGCGCCGGTGTCAAAGTGCACCGGGCGGACTGTCCCAATGTTGCCAATCTGAAAGAACGCAAGATTGATGTTCAGTGGGCCGCAAAGGATCCGGAGCGCACCTACATCTCGGATCTGTTGATTCAGGCCTATGACCGTTCCTTCTTACTGACCGATATTGTCACTGCTGTGTCATCCTGCAAGACACCGATGAATTCCATCAATGCAGTCGTCAACCGTGAAACCCTGATCTCCACCGTCAAACTGCAGATCCAGGTGCATGATCTTGATCAGCTGAATCTTGTCATTGCCAACCTGCGCAAAGTGGAATCGGTGATTTCCGTGGAAAGACATACACACTGAAGTGTTTTCTGCTATAATGGCCCCGTAAATTCGCTGAAAGAGAAAGATTCTGTACATGCAGCAGAATAGAGAAGGCGGTATGGTGAAAAAGCCTCTGTATGGGTACAGAAAAGACACTCTGGAGAATTTCTTCTGAATCTAGTAGGAAGAAACGTATGCCGCGTTAAGGCAAAAGCGCAGGACAGATGCTGTCCTGAACTGAGGTGGTACCGCGCATCAAGCGTCCTTGGAAAGGGCGCTTTTTATTTATCAGGAGGAAAGAGATGAAATATCAGACACCCCGCGGCACGTATGACATCCTGCCGGATGAGATTTACAAATGGCATGATGTGGAACGTGTGATTCGTGAAAAGACAGAATTGTACAGATACCGGGAAATCCGTACGCCGTACTTTGAGAACACATCGGTATTCTCAAGGGAAAATGACAGCTCGGACATGGTCAACAAGGAGATGTATACATTCTCCGTCGGCGGTGATTCCTACACACTGCGGCCGGAGGGCACAGCCGGTGTCATCCGTGCCTTTGACCAGCACAAGCTGTATGGCTCCATGGAGCTGCCGGCCAAGTTTTACTACATGGGAGCTATGTTCCGGCATGAACGTCCTCAGAAGAACAGACAGCGTCAGTTCAATCAGTTTGGCGTGGAAAACATCGGTGTCAAGTCACCTGAGATTGATGCCGAGACGATTGCCCTTGGCTATGACATTGTCAAAGCCATGGATATTCATGATGTCAAAGTATGCATCAATACGCTTGGCGATGATGAAAGCCGGGCAGCTTACCGCGCCGCACTGAAGGAGTACTTCACACCGCATCTGGATGAGCTTTGCTCTGACTGCCACCGCCGTCTGGAACAGAATCCGCTTCGCATTCTGGACTGCAAGGTAGACCATGATGCTCCATTCATGAAGGATGCACCAAAGCTGTCTGATTATCTCAATGAAGAAAGCAAGGCATACTTCCAGCGCGTGTTGAAGGCACTGGACTGCCTTGGCATTCCGTATGAGATTGATGAGCGCCTTGTCAGAGGCCTTGACTACTATACACATACCGTCTTTGAAGTTGTCTCAACAAGACCGGATTCCGGCTCGCAGGCAACGATCTTCGGCGGCGGCCGTTATGACCACTTTGTTGAGTATTATGGCGGCCCGCAGATGAGCGGCATCGGCTTTGCAATCGGTCTGGAACGCCTGATCTCTTTTGCTGAGGAAGAAGGTCATGACTTTGGCAAAGAGCGCAGCTGTGATGTATATGTCATTGGCCTTGGTGATGTGCAGGATCAGGTTCTGCAGGTACTGTCTGATCTGCGCAAGGGCGGTTTTACAGCTGATGGCAGCCTGTATGGACGCAGCCTGAAGGCACAGTTCAAGAGTGCGGACCGTGCCGGTGCAAAGTATGTTGTCATCCTTGGTGAGGATGAAGTACGCCAGGGTACAGTGAATCTGAAACGCAGCGGTGATAAGGAACAGACATCCCTGAAGAGGGAAGATCTTGTCAATACACTGCGAGTGATGGAAGGAAGCGAAACGAAATGAAGAGAACGTGTGGATGCGGAACGCTGCGGGCTGAGAATGCCGGCAGTGAAGTAACCCTGATCGGCTGGGTCAACAAGCGCCGCAACTTTGGTTCACTGGTCTTTATTGACCTGCGTGACCGCAGCGGTCTGGCCCAGATTGTCTTTGATGAGAAGATCAGTGAAAAGATCAAGGATGTGCGTAATGAGTACATTCTGCAGGTGACAGGTAAAGTACAGATGCGCCAGGAAGCCAATCCGAAGATGGCAACCGGCGATGTGGAAGTCGCTGCCACTGATGTCAATATCGTCAACAGTGCGGAAACACTGCCGATTGATATCAGTGATGATACCCGTACCAATGAGGATACCCGCCTGAAGTACCGCTATCTGGATCTGCGCCGTCCCCTTCTGCAGAAGAATCTGATGCTCAGACATAAGATCTGCATGATTGCCCGCAACTATCTGGATGAAAACGGCTTTGTGGAAGTGGAAACACCGATCCTGGCCCGTTCCACACCGGAGGGTGCCCGTGACTATCTGGTGCCTTCCAGAATCTATAAGGGAAACTTCTGGGCTCTGCCGCAGTCTCCGCAGATTTTCAAGCAGCTGCTGATGATTGCCGGCATGGAGAAGTATTTCCAGATTGCCAGATGTTTCCGTGATGAGGACCTGCGTGCTGACCGCCAGCCGGAATTCACCCAGATTGATATCGAGATGTCCTTCGGCGATGAAGAAACCATCTTTAAAACAGTTGAGGAACTGATGCAGAGAATCTTCAAGGGTATCAAGAATATTGACCTGGAAGATCATTTCATCCGTATCCCATGGCAGGAATGCATGAAACGCTTTGGCTCTGATAAGCCGGACCTGCGCTTTGGCAACGAGATTGTCTGCCTCAATGACATCTTTGCCAATACATCCTTCGGCGTGTTTGCCAATGTTCTGAAGGATGGCGGCGAGATTGATGGCATTAAGTTTGAAAATGCCGCTGATAAGTACAGCCGCAAGCATCTGGACCAGCTGCAGGAATTTGTCCGCCATGGCTTTAATGCCAAAGCACTTGCCTATCTCAAGATGGGAAAGGATGGCCTGAGCGGATCGATTGTCAAGCCGCTGTCTGATGCAGAAAAGCAGGCTTTGATCGATAAGTTTGCCCTGAAGGAAGGCGATCTTGTGCTGGTTGTAGCAGACAAACCTTTGACCGCTGAGACATCCTTAGGCGCTCTGCGTGTGCGTCTTGCCCATGAGCTTGGCCTGATTCCAAAGGAGCCTGTATACCGCTTCCTGTGGGTGACAGATTTCCCGATGTTTGAATACAGTGAGGAAGAACACCGCTGGGTCGCGGCCCATCATCCGTTCACGGCACCAAAGGAAGAGGATGTCGATAAACTGTTCTCTGATCCGGCTCATGTGTCCAGCCGTGCCTATGACCTTGTGCTCAACGGCTATGAGCTGCTGTCCGGTTCCATCCGTATTCATGACCAGGATCTGCAGGAGAAAGTGTTTGAAGCAATCGGTTTGAGCATGGAGGAGGCAAGAAAGAAGTTCGGCTTCTTCCTGGATGCCTTCAAGTACGGCACCCCGCCCCATGGAGGCGTTGGCATCGGCCTGGAGAGACTGACCATGGTACTGGCTGGCACAGACAACATCCGTGATGTTGTTGCCTTCCCGACCACAAACAGTTCCATGGATCTGATGAGTGAATCGCCGAACCAGGTAGATCCAGCCCAGCTGGAAGTACTTGGCATTGAGATTTCGGACAAGGCCAAATAATCGGAGTGTCAAGACTGCATTTGCAAAAAGACACTGCTATAATGAAATCGGCTGGAGGAATTCGTATTTTTCCTACATTTTGATATCAGGGAGTTCTGACTGGAGAGTTCTGTGTTGAATACCCGATACGCTCGGGGATCCTGATGGATGACCAAGGACACCCACCTCTACATAAGAGGGAACATATCACCCCTTCAGCCCAATATGAAAATCTGCTGTCCCACAGGGGACAGCTTTTTGTATACTGGAATTATGGAAAAAACAATTGGGGAACAATTCCGCTGCTACCTGCTGAAGCAGGAAGATTCATCGTATACCATCCGGGAAGGCAGTGATGAAGAGGGCAGTCATATTTTCTTTGAAACGCAGGAAGCCAGTGCTTCTGTGACCATGCATACCATCAACGGCACAGAAATCTGTGAGCTGCGCATTGTCAGTACAAAGACCGGCCGCACACCGTTTTATCTGCACTTCGAACTGAACGATCTGTCCCATGCCATTGATCTGTTCCATGAGATGATTGCTTCATTGAAGAAGCTGTCTGAAACAAGGACAGTTCACGTGCTGTTATGCTGTACAAGCGGCATTACGACATCGTATTTCACAGCCAGACTGAAAGATGCTGCCAGGATGATGGAGCTGCCATATGCCTTTGATGCAGTATCCTATGACCGTCTGTTTCAAAAGGGGGCAGGAGCAGATGTGATTCTGCTGGCACCGCAGATTTCCTGGCGGTTAAAACAGGTACAGGAAGCCTTTGGCGACAAGCCGGTGGCAGCTATACCGGTATCTGTTTTTGCAGCATATGACGTCAATGGTA
Organism: Lactimicrobium sp.; assembly: GCF_036453465.1. Taxonomy (NCBI): domain Bacteria; kingdom Bacillati; phylum Bacillota; class Erysipelotrichia; order Erysipelotrichales; family Erysipelotrichaceae; genus Lactimicrobium; species Lactimicrobium sp. Next base: position 47,045 of record NZ_JAZHUW010000012.1, on the reverse strand, counting down.
TGTTCCGGCTGATAGAAGCTTCCCTGCCTGCTGCCCATCCGGATCCGGGTGCACTGCAGGGGGATGAGGAATGGCATGGCCTGCATCATGCACTGTGCGTCTGTGTGCTGATTGAATCCCATGCCGTGCGGATTGCCTGGCGGCTGTATGAAAACGGCAGACTGGCTGATTTCGGTCAGACCCGCAAGGATCTTTACCGGCTGCGGGATCTTGAGGATATGTTGGATTTTGCTACGGCAAGACATCCGGATATTGCCCGTGTGATGGTTGTCACACCAGGCATTATTGACCAGGGACATCTGACCTTCCGGCAGCCTGGTATCTACAATGAAGAAGTCAGCTGCCGGTTTTCCTCCAGGTACCAGTGTGAAGTATTGTTTCTCAATGATGCCAATGCCATGGCGCTTGGGTATCATTACCGCCATCCATCCCTGCATGATTTCTGTTTCTATTTCCAGCCGATGGCAGGAAGATCAGCAGGTGTCGGCATCATTGTCCATGATCATCTGATGACAGGCATACACAATATTGCCGGTGAAATGCAGTTTGTGATCAGAACAACCCACTGCGGCAGCCAGATGGAGAGTCTTGCCAGAACGGTGAGCGGCAATCTGGAAATTGCCTCGGAAATGCTGGTGAATGTCATTGCCTGCGTGGATCCGGAGGCAGTGGTGATTGCGGCTGGCATGATCACGGATCTTGCGGCTTTGAAACAGCAGCTGTCCACCTATATTCCGGCGCAGTATCTGCCCAGATTGATCAAGGCAGACGGCAGTCTGAACTATATGTTTGACGGCGGCCTTCTGTATCTGAGGTGCCGCTGAGACAGCTTGCAAAGAAGCCCAGCAGCAGGTAAAATGAGCAGGTATATTGATTGCAAAGTAAGGTGGTGTCAAATATGTCAGTATTCTGGTCAAGTTTGTTGTGGTTTCTGGCCGGCGGTCTTGTCGGTGCAGCGATTTCTTTCTACTTCACAAAGAGATCGTTTGAGAAACAGCTGCGCGACAATCCTCCGATCAATGAAAAGATGATCCGGGCAATGTACATGCAGATGGGAAGAAAGCCAACCGAGGCGCAGATCAAGCAGGTGATGCGGGCAATGAATTCAGCGGCTGGTCCTTCCGGAAAATCCAAGTCAAAGAAATGAGCAGCAGGAATGCTGCTTTTTTGCTGGCTTTACACTTGCTGGCAAAATAATACCAGAAACAGGGGAACGCGATGGTGAAAGGCAGTCTTCTGCGGTTATTCAATGGTATAAAAGTATATGAAAACTGAATGCATTTTCATGTAAGCGGACAAGCGCTTTCATTTCTTCTCTGAACTTGTATTTTTTGCAAAAATATTACCAAATATCAATTTTTGGAAAGTGGAAATGCAAAAAGGCAAGGAGTATAATGACTAAGAGTTTAGGAGGATATATGAGTACAGAAAACAAAAAGGTTTTCGAAGCTATGGATGGCAATACTGCTACCGCTTACAGCGCTTATGCGTTTACAGAAGTAGCTGGTATCTATCCGATCACACCATCATCTCCGATGGCGGAACACATTGACGACTGGGCTACAGCCGGCAAGAAGAACATTTTCGGAGACAAGGTAAAGGTTGTTGAAATGCAGGCTGAGGGCGGCGCCGCTGGTGCTGTTCATGGTGCTCTGCAGGCTGGTGCTCTGGCCGCAACATTTACTGCTTCGCAGGGTCTGCTGCTGATGATCCCGAACCTGTACAAGTGGAAGGGTGAAATGCTGCCGGCAGTCATTCATGTTGCTGCAAGATCTCTGGCTACACATACTCTGTCTATCTTCGGTGATCATCAGGATGTTTATGCCTGCCGTCAGACAGGTGTCGTCATGATGTGCTCTCATTCCGTTCAGGACTGCATGGATCTGGCTGGCGTTGCCCACCTGATCGCTATTGACGGTTCTGTTCCGGTTATGCACTTCTTCGATGGTTTCCGTACTTCTCATGAAATCGACAAGATCGAGGTCATGGACTATGACTTCCTGAAGAGTCTGCTGCCGAAGGACAAGCTGGAAGCATTCCGCGCTCATGCCCTGAATCCGCATGGAAATGCAGTAACAAGAGGCGGCTCTCAGAACGATGATATTTACTTCCAGGCTGCTGAGGCTCAGAACCTGCATTATGATGCTGTGGCTGACATCGCTGCCAAGTACTTCAAGGCTGTCAGTGAGCATACAGGCCGCAACTATGCACCGTTCACATATGTCGGTGCTCCGGATGCTGAGAGAGTCATCGTTGCTATGGGTTCTGTGACAGATACAATCACAGAGACAATCAATACGCTGGTCAAGAGAGGCGAGAAGGTCGGCCTGATCAAGGTTTATCTGTATCGTCCGTTCTCCCAGAAGTATCTGGAAGCTGTTCTGCCGAAGACAGTTAAGAAGATTGCTGTTCTTGACAGAGCCAAGGAAGTCGGCACACGTGAGCCGCTGTTCCTGGATGTTGAGTATGCACTGCGCAACCACAAGGACATCAAGCTCATCGGCGGCCGTTATGGTCTGTCCTCCAAGGATACCAACCCGTCTGATATCAATGCTGTTTATGAGGAACTCAAGAAGGATGATCCGAAGGAAGAGTTCACCATTGGTATTGTCGATGATGTAACACATCTGTCTCTGGATCCGGTTGACATCCATGTGGATGCTGATTATACATCCTGCCTGTTCTATGGTCTTGGTTCTGATGGTACTGTCGGTGCTAACAAGTCTACCGTTAAGATCATCGGCAACAACACAGATCTGTATTCTCAGGCATACTTCGCATACGACTCCAAGAAGTCCGGCGGTGTTACAAGATCTCATCTGCGTTTTGGCAAGAGCCCGATTCATTCTCCTTACTACATTGATAAGGCAGACTTCATCTCCTGCTCTCTGGAGTCCTATGCATTCAAGTTCGATATGGTCCGTGATCTGAAGGATGGCGGCACATTCCTGCTGAATACAACAATGGATGCCAGCGAGGTTGAAGACAGACTGCCTAACAGAATGCTGAAGGGTCTGGCTGATCATCATGCCAAGTTCTACATCATCAATGCTAACAAGCTGGCTATGGAGACTCATATGGGCCGTCATACCAACACAATCCTGCAGTCTGCATTCTTCAAGCTCAATGAACAGATCATGCCGTTCAGCAAGTCTCTTGAGCTGATGAAGGATTCTGCCCGCAAGACATATGCTAAGAAGGGTCAGGATGTTGTTAACAACAACTGTGACGCTATCGATAAGGGTGCTTCCGGACTGGTTGAGGTCAAGGTTAAGCCTGAGTGGAGCAACCTGCCTGTCAAGAAGCAGCTGTTTGAGCTGACTGGCGATGAGCATTTCGATACAAATGTTCAGGTTATCAACTCTCTGGGCGGCTATGATATGCCGGTATCTGAGTTCACAAAGCCGGATGTCATCGATGGTTCCATCCCTGAGAATGTTGCCTTCCGTGAGAAGAGAAACATTGCTGCTATGGTTCCGGTATGGGATGCTCAGAAGTGCATTGAGTGCGGCCAGTGTGCATTCTCCTGCCCGCATGCAACAATCCGTCCGTTCCTGCTGAACAAGGATGAGGCTGCCAAGGCTGCTGAAATCTCTGAGAAGTGCGGCTTCAAGTTTGATACAAAGGAGCCGAGTGCTGCTTACAAGAACGCTAAGGCTGACGGCCTGGTATACAGAATCGAAGTTTCTCCGATGAACTGCGTAGGCTGCGGCGTATGTATCAATGTCTGCCCGACCAAGGCTCTGTCTGCTGTTGACATTGTCAAGGCTGAGGGTGAAGAGCCTGTTTCCGACTATCTGTACAAGGAGACAGAGTACAAGCCTCAGTATGGCAACCCGAACACTGTAACAGGTGTTTCCCTGATGATGCCTTACTTCGAGGTTTCCGGTTCCTGCCCGGGCTGCGGCGAGGCTCCGTACTACAGACTCGCTTCCCAGCTGTTTGGTAAGGATATGCTGGTTGCCAATGCAACAGGTTGCTCTATGATTTACTGCTCCGCTACACCTTCCACACCGTTCGTTGTTGATAACGATGGCAATGGTGTTGCATGGGCTAACTCCCTGTTCGAGGATAACGCTGAGTATGGCTTCGGTATGGCTGTTGCACAGTCCTACAGATCTGCCAAGATCCTGAAGATCATGGAAGACAACCTGGATAAGGTTGAGCCGGCTCTGAAGGCTGACTTCGATGCTTACATGGCTGCAGGTGATGACCGTGACAAGCAGAGAGCTGTTGTTGATTCTCTGGTGAAGAACGTTGAAGCTTCTGCTAACCAGGATGTCAAGGCTCTGCTTGAGATGAAGAGAGATCTTGTTTCCAAGTCTGTCTGGATCGTCGGCGGCGATGGCTGGGCATACGATATTGGTTACGGTGGACTTGATCATGTCATGGCCAACGATCTGAACGTCAATGTCCTCGTTCTGGATACTGAGGTTTACTCCAACACTGGTGGACAGTCCTCCAAGTCTTCTCAGGCTGCATCTATTGCGAAGTTCGCAGCAGGCGGCAAGAAGATGGCTAAGAAGGATCTGGGCCAGATCATCATGGAATATGGTCACGTCTATGTTGCATCTGTTGCAATGGGCGCTAACCAGGCACAGTGCATCAAGGCTTTCAAGGAAGCTGAATCCTATAATGGACCTTCTCTGATCATTGCCTACAGCCCGTGCATTGAGCAGGGTATCAAGGGCGGCCTTGGCCATATGCCTCAGGTTGAAAAGGATGCTGTAGATTGCGGCTATGTCGTTCTGTACCGCTATGATCCTAGACTTGAGAAGCCGCTGCAGCTTGACTCCAAGGAGCCGAACTGGGATAAGTTCCATGACTTCCTGATGAGTGAGGCTCGTTACTTCAACCTGCCGAAGCTGAGAGGCCAGGAAGCTGCTGAAGCTGCTTTTGCCAAGACAAAGCATGACGCTCAGGTTCGTTATGAGAAGCTGGTCAAGAAGGTTAACGATCAGAACTGATCATCAATCTTAAGCGTTTGTAAAAGACGATGGGTTTCCATCGTCTTTTTTTGCGTTATAGGCAGATGTATAATAAACATGGTGATTGCATGAAGATTTTACTGTATTTCGAGAATCAGGATATGATCAAGATCTCAGGCATGGGACGGGCTTTCGAGCATCAGAAGCTTGCTCTGACATCACAGCATATTGCTTATACAACAGATCCATGGGATACGGATTACGATATTCTGCATATCAATACCTATATGGCTAACAGTGATGCCATCATCCGCAGCGCAAGGGAAAACGGCAAGTGCGTCATTTACCATGCTCATTCGACAGAAGAAGATTTCAAGAACAGTTTTCTCTTCAGCAATCAGATTGCACCATATTATAAGACATGGCTTGTGAACCGCTATTGTCAGGCAGACGCGATCATCACACCAACGCCATATTCCCGTTCTCTGCTGCTGAAGTATGGAATGACGCTTCCCATTTATGCCGTATCCAATGGCATCGTACTGGAGCGCTATGCCTATGACTATGAAAAAGTGAAGGCATTCCGGAGGTACTTTTCGCTTTCCGATGATGCTAAGACCGTGATTGGCGTGGGTCTGCTGTTTCAGCGCAAGGGACTGCTGGATTTTATTGAAGTCGCAAGAATGCTGCCACAGTATCAGTTCATCTGGTTTGGCGATATCAACAAACTGATTATTCCGCGCGAGATTACAGAGGCAATGGAAAATGCACCGGAAAATGTCATCTTTCCGGGTTATGTCAAGGGTGCGATCATAGAAGGGGCCTATGCAAGCGCCAATTGTTTCTTCTTCCCATCTTATGAGGAGACAGAGGGGATTGTTGTACTGGAGGCACTGGCAGCCAGATGCCCGATGCTTGTCCGTGATATCGGGGCATATGATCCATGGCTGCAGAATGGTAAGAACTGCTGGATGGGGCATAACAATGCGGAATTTGCAGATCTGATCGTGAAGATTGTGGAACATCAGATTCCTGATCTGACCGATGCCGGTTATCAGACGGCAAAGGACCGCAGCATTGACCGCATTGGCGTTCAGCTGAAACAGGTGTATACCAACGTTCTGCAGGCAGCTGGCAAACCGGTACTCTGAAAGGTTAGCAGATAAGATATATGAAAACTAACTTGAAAAAGGTTCTCAAAAGTCCTGTTTTCAATTTTGCATTAATCATCGGCCTGACGGTCCTTGTTCTTTGGTTTTCTCTGAAAGACAACGGCCGTGAAATTATCAGCATGATCCGAGGCGCCAACAAGTGGCTGCTGGCTTTCATGTTTGTTCTGATGGTCATAGAGCGCTGGATTGACGGCTGGGGCCTTTCCCTTGAGGCAAGAGTCTTCAAGAAGGACTACAAGGTCAGCCAGGGCTTTGTGGATGCCTATACCGCATCGTTGTTCAATAACATTACGCCGAGTGCATCCGGCGGGCAGTTTGCTCAGATCTATATCTTCCGCAAGCAGGGACTGGATGTTTCCAGTGCCATCAGTGTGCTCTGGATGGATTTCATCAACTACCAGACAACGATGAGCGTATTTGTTCTGGCCCTGATTCTGCTGCGCTTTCCTTACTTCTATGGGCACTATTCACAGTTCTTCCTGATTGTTATCTTTGGCTTCATCGTCAACAGTGCCCTGATCTTTGTACTGTGGGCATCCGTGAAATTTCCGCGGTTTTACCACTGGCTGACAACAACCGGTTTCAATATCGGCATCCGTCTGCACCTGATCAAAGACCGTGACAAAGCCAAGCAGAAACTGGATGAGCAATTGGAACGGTTTGAAAAACAGATCGATATGATCAGCTGTGACAAGAAGATGATCTTCCTTGTCTCTCTGAGCAATCTGGTCCGTCTGCTCATGTATTACAGCATTGCCTTTATTGCGGCTAGAGCACTGCACTTTCAGCTCAGCTGGAAGCTGTACATCGATACGGTTGCCCTGAGCTCCTTTGTAGCCATGGTCAATGCCTTCATGCCGATGCCAGGCTCTGCCGGCGGCACCGAAGCCACCTTTGTCCTGATGTTTTCTACCATTTTCGGCACCGTCAAGGCAAAGACCATCATGATCCTCTGGCGAGTTGTCACGTATTACTTCCAGACCCTGGTGGGAGCTGGCGTATATCTTTGGGCAAGGATGCAGCCGGTGGTGATTCATGATAATATGCAGGAAATACCGGCACAGACAGAAACCAATGGTAAAATAGAGCAGAAATCCAAGGAGGAAGAGCGATGAGAATCGGTCTGTTTACAGATACCTATCCGCCCGAGATCAACGGTGTTGCCAACAGTACATTCATCCTGCGCACACAGCTTGAAAAGATGGGCCATGAAGTCTATGTCATCACAACCAATTCCTCTGGCAAAGTTGCATCACACTGGGAAGATGACGGCCATACACTGCGGCTGAAGGGAGCAGAACTCAAGTTCCTGTACGGCTATGTGGCAACGTCACCTTTTCATTTTCTTGCTCTGCAGGAAATCGGCAAACTGAAGCTGGATATCATTCATGACCAGACCGAATTCGGCGTTGGCATCTTCGCCCATATCTGCGCCATGCAGCTGGGCATCCCGCTGGTATCCACATACCATACAACCTATGAAGATTACACACACTATGTAAACTTCATTCATTCAAGAACGGTAGATTCTTATGCGAAAAAGGGTGTTGCCAAAGTATCACGCCTGTATGGCGATGCTTCGATCTCGGTTATTGCACCCTCAAAGAAAACAAAGGATATGCTCATCGGCTACCATATCCGCCGCGATATTGACGTTATTCCTACCGGCCTGGACCTGGATGAATTCCATCCATCTCTCAGTGATGCCAAAAAAACTGCTGAAATCCGGGCAAAGTATGGATTCCGTGATGATGATACCGTAATCGTATCGGTTGGCCGTATCGCCCAGGAAAAGTCGCTGGATGTTGTCATCCAGGGATTTGCCAATGCCATCAAAGCAGGCCTGCCTGTAAAGATGCTGATTGCGGGCGATGGACCTGACTTTGAACGCATGAAACAGATGGTAACAGATCTGCATCTTGAAAATGAAATCGTTCTGACTGGTGCTGTACCCAGGAAAGAGATTCCATCACTGTACCGTGCCTGTGATATCTTTGCGTCTGCTTCTTTGAGTGAGACACAGGGCATGACCTTTATTGAAGCACTCGCCTCCGGCCTGCCGCTGCTGGTGCGCTATGATGAGGTTCTGCAGGATCTTGTCAGCGATGGCGAAGACGGCTGGTACTATCAAGATCCGGATGACTTTGTCACCAAGCTGAAAGTATTCCTTTCTCTATCGAAAGAACAGAAAGCAGAGATGTCGGCATCCTCGTTGAAACATGTGGAGCCGTACAGTGCCCGCATCTTTGGTGAAAAGGTATTTGCCGTCTATGAGAAGGCCATTGCCATGTATCATGATGTCAGTACGATTGATGATGTGCAGGTGAAGGATTCCTTTGTACAGCTGTATCTGATCAATGGCCGCAAGGAAGAGCTGCGCCTGCAGGTGACGATGGATGACTATGCCAATCTTGGCCTGCGCAAAGGCGGTACCATTGCCAATACGACAGTAAAGCATCTGCAGGAGAAAGAAGCAGGTGTCAAGGCATACCAGGGCTGTGTGCGCCGCATTGCCATCAAGGACCGTACCCGCAAGGAAGTGTATGACTGGCTGACCCAGGAAACATCGTGTGATATCACGACAATTAACAAGATTGTGGATAAGCTGGAAAACCGCGGCTATATCGATGATGAAAGGTACTGCCGTGATGCAGTTCACAGCATGCGAGCTTCTTTGATGGGCACAGACCGCATTGTGCGCAGTCTGATGAAGAAGGGTCTGCCGGCTGCACTTGTTCATCAGGTCATTGAAGAAGAACCGGACACATCTATGGATGACTGCATCCTTGCGGCCCAGAAGATGGCCGGTACCATGAAACATGATTCAATCCGGAAGATGAAATATACATTGTCCGGCAAGCTGGTGCAGCGCGGCTTTACCCGTGAACAGGCAGAGAAGGCGATTGCATCGCTGGATCTGGGCCGTCAGGAAGAACGTGAGCTGGACAATCTCAAGCACTGTGCAGCCAAAGCAAAACGGCGCTATCAGGGCAAATATACCGGTACGATGCTGCGCAACCGGGTATTCCGCTATTGTGCTGCCCAGGGCTATGACGGCGATGATATTTATGCTGTCATGGATGGAATGGAGTGGGATCAGAATGACTAAGATAAAGGATTTTAAACCGCAGGAGCGCTATGCAATTCCCCTGCTGATCAAAGATGTTAAAAATGGAACAACAAACAAGGGTGCTGCCTATCTGACCATTACGGTGGCAGATAATACCGGCATGATTGATGGTAAGTTCTGGGATGTCAAACCGGAAGATACTGCCGGCATTCATGTCGGCCATGTGGAAGAGATCACTTTTGAAGTGCTGGATTACAAGAACAGCCTGCAGCTGCGTATCAATCACGTACAGGATCTTGACCAGTCCACCGTCGATCTGGAATCATTTGTGGCCGCAAGTTCCAGACCGCTTGCGGACAGACAGGCGGAGGTCAAGAAATTCGTCTACAGCATTCAAAATGAGAATCTGCGCAAACTTGTCGTTGGCGTTCTGCGGATGACAGCAGACAAATACTTTACATATCCGGCTGCCTCCAAAATCCATCACAACTTTCTCGGTGGTCTTTCCGAGCATTCACTGTCCATTGCCGAGATGTGCGATGAAGTATGTAAACACTATCCCCAGCTCAACCGGGATCTGCTGATTGCCGGTGCGTTGATCCATGATGTTGGCAAAACGATTGAAATGAGCGGCCCGATCACCACGGAATATACCCTGCAGGGACGCCTGGAAGGGCATATCTCCATTGCCAATGGCATTCTCAGTGAAGTGGCCGATTCTCTTGGCCTGGAAGGCAGTGAGGAAGCCACCTTGCTGCATCATATGATCCTGAGCCACCATGGCCATTATGAATATGGCTCACCGGTATTGCCAATGGTACAGGAGGCTGAAGTACTGTCCCTGATGGACAACCTGGATGCCCGTATGAATACACTGAAACAGGCATTGGATGCCACTGCACCAGGAAACTGGACAAGCAAGCTGTTTGCTTTGGATAACCGGCAGTTCTATAAGCCAACGCTGAAGAAGGAGTGATGCATATGGATATGCGGCTAGCACTTGTAAAAGGTGTCTCTTCATTGTTGAAAAAGGCAGGCAGGGGCGGTTCCTTTCCAGGCACTCTGGCACTGAAGATGGATCATGACTTCATTGCCCGCTTCCAGATGCCGAAAATTGTCATTCTGGTGACCGGCACCAATGGCAAAACCACAACCCAGAATCTGATTGCTCAGTCCCTGCGTGCATCCGGTCTCAAGGTCATTAACAATGCCCGCGGCGACAATCTCAATGTCGGCATTGCCTCTTTGCTGGCAGCCAACAGTGATATGCACTATCACGTGCAGGCAGACGCCGCTGTCATTGAAGTCGATGAGCTGACCCTGTACCGGCAGTTTGCCAATCTGCATCCTACTGCTCTGGTTGTGACAAACTTCTTCCGGGACCAGCTGGACAGAGCAGGGGAAATGGAGACCATCATCCGCAAAATCATGGATGTCACAAAGGACTTTACGCAAGACCTGATCCTCAACGGCAATGACCCCAATGTCCTGCGCATCGGGTTGAATGCAGAAAAGGCCAGAAAGCATTATTTTGCCGTGGACCGCTGTTCTTTGTCACAGGAGAAGACCAATGAAGCAAGTGAAGGCAAGTTCTGCCCGATCTGCGGAAACCGTCTGCATTATGAATACTACCAGTATTCCCATATTGGAAAGTTCTGGTGTCCCAATGATGGCTTTGGCAAAGTGCCGTATGATATTGAAGTCACGGATATAGATTTCCAGAATGGTACCTTTACTGCAGATGGACATTCCTATAAGTCATTTGTGAATACGATCTACGGTGTTTATAACTGTGCTGCCGTACTTACGGTGATGAAGGTATATGGCATTGATTCTTCCTTTGCCAACAAGGTCTTTGGCAGCTTTGTCATGAAAGAAGGGCGCAATGAGCTGTTCAGGCTCTCAAAGCCATGTATCATCAACCTGGCAAAAAATCCTACCGGCACCAATGAAGTGCTGAAGTATATTCTCAACCGTCCTGGTGATAAGAATGTTCTGATTCTGCTCAATGACAATGATCAGGACGGCCATGATGTGAGCTGGATCTGGGATGCCCATTTTGAACGGCTGAATGTGCCGGAAGTAAAGACGATTGTCTGCAGCGGGACGCGTGCCTATGACATGGCGCTGCGGCTGAAGTATGAAGGGCTGGAAGATCGGATTCATGTGGAAGAAAGTGCCGAGAAAGCTGTGAAATGGCTGGATGATGCCAATCTTGACAGCTATGTGATCTCTACCTATACGGCCCTGCACAGCACCAGAGCACTGCTGGCAAAGGAGGCACAGAAATGGAACTGAAAATTTTGTGGATGTACCATGACCTGATGGACCTCTATGGTGATAAAGGCAATGCCGAAGTGCTGCGTGTCAGAAGTGAAAAGCGGGGCATTCAGTGCACCATTGACACGTGTACAATCGGAGAGAAAAGAAATATTCCGGATTATGATATCTTCTTCATGGGCGGCGGTGCTGACCATGAGCAGGAACTGATCTATCACGATCTGGTTGCGCGTCGGGATCAGATCGCCGCTGCCATGAAGGAACATACGGCCTTTCTGCTGATCTGCGGCGGCTATCAGCTGTTTGGAAAGTATTACCGCGATCAGGATGGCGGCATGATCCAGGGACTTGGCTTCTTTGATTACTATACGGAGGCCAGTGACCGTGACCACCGCTGCATTGGCAATATTGCCATCCGGGCCAGGATGGATGGGGAAGAATTTGATGCCGTCGGCTTTGAAAACCACGGCGGTCAGACCATGCAGGTATCTTCACCATTTGGAAAAGTATTGAAAGGCCATGGCAACACATATGACGGCGGCTGGGAAGGCTTTGTCAATGAGGATGTGCTGGCTACCTATATGCACGGACCGCTGCTGCCAAAGAATCCAAAGATTGCGGATCATATCATTGCCAGAGGACTGCGGAAGCGCTATGGCAGGGTAGATCTGGCACCATTGGATGATACGCTGGAAAACAAGGCGAGAGATGTGATGCTGGAAAGGCTTGGTATCAAGGAGAAGGAAGGCAGATGAAAAGAGGGCAGCGCCCTCTTTTTCTATTGCAGGAATGATGGCTGCGGAAGGGTGATATGCAGATTCTTCTTCAGCAGGTAGTACTCCAGAATTTCCTGATGGGTAATGGCAAACTGATAGTCAGGCAGATCATGTGGATCTACCCAGCGCAGCTCAATGGAACCCTTGCCTACAGTCGTCTGGGGAATCTCATCCAGATCGGCAAAGAAGGCAAAGGAGACAATGCGGTAAATATTGCCATCCAGGAAGGATACAATCCGGCTTGGATCATCGAATACCTTCAGTTCATTCAGCTGGTCATGGTACAGATGAATGCCGGTCTCCTTGATCGCCTGGCGGATCGCACAGTCACGGAAGGTTTCGGTATCATGCAGATCACCGGAGACAATCCCCCAGCGGAAATTGTCAGCCCGCTGTTCCAGAAGAATCTTGCCTTTTGCACTGATTACCAGGGCAGAACCAAAGCGGGTAGGACAGTTTGGATCCGGGGCAAAGGGATCATGCAGGTAATAGAGAGCCGTCGGCATTACCCCTTGACCTCTTTAAGCACTTCATCCAGATCCTGCGGTGCACTCTTGCCGAATGTGAAATGGCAGGCATCATTCTTGCCGTAGCGCGGAATGATATGCACATGCATATGATCAACTGACTGACCGGCAGCTTCACCTGTGTTATTGAGAATATTCACACCAATGGCACCAGTATTTTTCACAATCTGGCGGGCCAGCTTTGCCGTGACAGCCATCACCTTGGCAACGGTCTCATCATCAGCCTCCAGAATATTCCTGACATGCTTCTTTGGCATGACAATTGTATGCCCTCTGGTAACCTGAGAAATATCCAGAATCGCAATCACATCATCATCTTCATACACAACCTTTGATGGAATCTTATGGGCAATGATATCGCAGAATACACACATAATTCATTTCCTCCTGGCTCTTATTATAACATTCTGCCTGCCGGTTGATATGCATTCATGGCGTATGAATGATGGCTGCGCCACAAAAAAAAACAGGAAGTGAAAATCACTTCCTGTGCATTGCGCTCAATTGCTGGATGATGATGCAGAAGCACTTGCACTGGCAGAGGAAGAAGCCTCTGCAGAAGCAGTGGATTCTGCCATATCCTGAACAAGATTGTCAGGATAGGATGCCTTGATGGCATTGTACAGCGTAATGTCATACACATGGAACTTATACTTGCGGAAGAAGTATGTCGTTGCATCGGAGGAGACATTACTGATGGAAGACAGGGCAGAGACGATATCATCATGCATGCTGTCAGTATCATTGCTGTCTACCTTGACAAGATAATATGTACTGCCGTCTGATCCGGTAACCTCATTCCAGCCATCATCCGGTGTCAGGGAAGAAAGAATTGCTCTGACCATGGAATCCAGAGAAGAAGACTGGGTTGTGTAAATCTCAGATGTGCCATCGGAAGAACTGTTATGGTTGGAAGCAGCTGTGGCCGCATCAGATGTACCTGCCTTAAGCTCATCCAGAGCCGCATTGGCATCATCAAGGCTGGTAAAGGACAGTACCGTTGCTTTGCACGGCTTGTACATACTGATCAGATCATCCCACTTGGCTTCAATGTACTTGTCAGTCAGCTGGGAAGCCAGCAGCGAAGGAATCAGATAATCATTCAGATAATCATCCTCGCTCATGTTGGACTGCTTCAGATAAGAAGTGAAGGTATCACCATACATGGACTTGTATGTATTCAGAGTAGACTGTGCCTGGGCTTTGATATCGTCGGTAATTTCAACTTCCTGGGAAGCGATGGTAGTGGTCGCATTGTTAATGGCAGTGGAAGCACCGGCCATGTTTACCATGGTCTCATACACATTGCCTTTGGTAACTTTCTTCTTGCCGACCGTAAACAGGACGGTGGAGCTGTCCTTCAGTTTTGCACTTGCATCTTTGCAGCCAGCCAGTGTCAGAGCCATTGCCACAGCGGCACCAGCCACAATTGCTTTCTTCATTTTCAGCATCAGTTTGTACCTCCTGCAGTGGCAGATGCACTCGCGGATGCAGAGGCAGAAGCTTCCGGAGAAGCAGATGCACCTGCATCAGTTGAATCATCCTCAACGCCATAGGCAGCCTTGATCTCTTTCTCAAGATCATCGTTGCCATTGAAATCAATGCCAAGCTCCTGAGCCTTTGCCCAGATTGCGGTGTTCTGCAGCGTTGTATCATACGTTGAAACAAGAGATTCATACGGAGAATCAACCTTGCCATTGGATTCCAGCGTATCTGCTGTGGAGGCATCACAGTAAATCTTGAAGTAGCCGAAACTGCTGGACTTGACCCAGTCAGATGTCTCACCCTCATTCAGGGCAAGGGCAGCAGACAGGAAGGTGGAATCAAGTGACGTTGTGTTCTTATCGATGACACCCAGCAGGCCGCCGTTGCTGGCTGTGGATGTGTCTTCAGAATACTGTGTTGCTGCATCAGAGAAGCTTGTGCCACTTGACAGTGCTGCATCTACAGCATCCATGCGGGACTGCTCATCATCGGTCGGTGTATCTGTGACGTTGCTGGAATCAGTGAACTTGATCAGGATATAGGATACTTCCCGGATCTGCAGATCATCGAAATGGTTGGCTGCATATTCGCCGGTTACCTTGTTCAGCTTGATCTGCGTGATCAGATAATCTGTCAGATCCGTGTAGCCGGTGGAAGCCAGATCGCTGGCCAGCTGTGTTTCAGAGCTGGAACCATAGCTGGAACTGTAATTGGACTTGATGGACTCGGCCTGTGACTCAGCCTTTGTCTTGATCTCCTTGGTTGTCTTGTAGGAACTGTCCGCAACAGCTTTCTGAAACAGTGACAGGGCAGCATTATTGCCGCTGGACTTGTACAGATCATCATAGAACTGGGAAGCCGTCTCATCGGTATCATTCACCGAATATACGACGCCTTCGCCATCGGAAGTCTTTCCTTTCAGTTTTCCCTTGTTCGTATCGTAGATGTAATACACACTGATGCATGCAAAAATCACGATGATCAGTGCTACGAACCAGTTCTTTTTCAAGAATTTGCCCATAGAGCCTCCTTTAATTCATTATGAAAAAAACGCTAAATCATTATAAAATAGCATATATCTTTTTGCAATTTAGCCTGTCTGAATTTTCTTTCACATTCCTTCTGACCGAATGTATGGAAAAACACGATAAAATGCCTTGAATAGGGGACAAAGCGTCTGCCAACATTTCCTAGTAAATTGATGTTATAATCATGCACGGTTGAAAAACAGGAGGAATTATGAGAACTCTCGAGATAAAAGATCTTCATGTTTCCGTTGAGGATAAGGAGATTCTGAAAGGAATCGATCTGACGGTAAATGAAAAAGAAGTACATGCACTGATGGGCCCCAATGGCAACGGCAAGTCAACACTGCTGGCTGCCATCATGGGCCATCCGAAATACAAAGTGACCCAGGGCTCCATTACATATGATGGCAAAGATGTACTGGCAATGCCGGTGGATGAAAGATCCAAGGCAGGCCTGTTCCTGGCCATGCAGTATCCTCAGGAGATTCCCGGTGTTACCAACAGCGATTTCCTGAGAGCAGCCATGAATGTGCGCCGTGACAAGCCGGTGCCGCTGTTTACCTTTATCAAAGAGATGGAGAAGACCATCAATGATCTGCAGATGAAGCCGGATCTTGCCCACCGTTTCCTGAATGAAGGCTTCTCCGGCGGCGAGAAGAAGCGCAATGAGATTGTCCAGATGGAAATGCTCAAGCCAAGCTTTGCGATGCTGGATGAGCTGGACTCCGGCCTGGATGTGGATGCCTTGCGGATTGTTTCTGATGCGATCAACCGGATGCATAAGGAAACAGGTATGTCACTGCTGGTTGTTTCCCACTATGAAAGATTCTATGAGCAGATTCAACCGCATTTCACACATGTTCTGGTTGATGGCCGCATTGTCATGAACGGTGAAGGCGATCTGGCTGGAAAGATTGACCAGGAAGGCTATGACTGGATCTATGCTGAAACAGGTGCTCAGCCGGCAGCTGAGGTTGAAGAGAAGAAAGTACAGCCTGTTTCCCTTGGTACATGTGCGGTTCGTCAGGCCGCCGAAGGAGCTGCGCGCAAATGACGCCGATCCATGTCAATATGGATATCGCCCTGCAGCCTGGCTACAGTTCCTATGAGATTGATTCAGACCGTGATCTGGAGATTACCTTCCGCGGCAGTGAACAGAGCGATGTCTTTGTATCGATTAAAAGATGCGGTGCTTTGCGTATCCGCACCTATGCCGCAGCCGGTGCAAAAATCTCCTATCTTTTCTGGAACAATACCGAGCAGAAGCTGAGCGTGGATGAGTCGCATGAAGTCATGGGCAGTGGTGATCTGACGGTTGCCTATGGCGAGTGCAATCAGGCGGAAACAGACCGCAATGTCTATGTTGCTCTGCGCCAGAACCATGCCAAGGCACTGCTTTCCAGTGCAACGCTTGTCAACTGCCGCAAGAACTACAACATGCAGGTTGTCAACTATGCACCGGATACCTATGGCGATATCAAGAACTATGCCGTTGTTCTGGAAAAGGGCAATCTGATGATTGATGCCATTGGCAAGATCGTCAAGGGTGCCCATGGCGCCCAGTCCCACCAGACAAGCCGTGCCCTGGCGTTTGCCCAGGGTCAGCGTGCTGAGATTCTGCCGGAGCTGCTCATTGATGAAGATGATGTGCAGGCAAGCCATGCCTTGAGCATGGGTACGGTGGATGAAGACCAGATGTATTATATGATGAGCCGCGGCCTGAGCCGGTCACAGTGCACATCTTTGATTTCTTCCGGCTATCTGATGCCGATTGCCAGAACTCTGGACAATCCGCAGCTGCAGGAAATGCTGGCCAAGGAAATGGAAAGGAAGATGAACGCATTATGCTCGATGTAGAGAAAATCAGAAAAGACTTTCCGATGATCGTGAACAATCCCGATCTGATCTATTTCGACAGTGCGGCAACTTCCCTGAAACCGCAGTGTGTGATTGATGCGGTAACAGATTTCTACACCAGACATACTTCCAACGTTCACCGCGGTGACTATGCCATTGCCGCGGAGAATGACCGTCTGTATGACGGTGTGCGCAGTATCATTGCAAAGTTCATCAACTGTGATCCCAAGGAAGTTGTGTATACTCACAATGTGACCCAGTCCATGAACCAGATTGCCTGGGGCCTTGGCCATGATTTCCTGAAGAAGGGGGATGTGGTGCTGATTTCGGAAGCAGAACATGCCTCCAACGTGCTGCCATGGTTCCGCCTGCAGCAGGAAGCCGGGATCCGCTTTGAATATATTCCGACTGACAAGGAAGGCAATATTCATCTGGAAGACTATGAGAAGTGTTTCCATGAGGGTGTCAGGGCAGTCTCTGTTGCAGAAGTAACCAATGTGCTTGGCTCTGTGCAGCCGATCAAGGAGATGAGTGCCATTGCCCACAAACATGGTGCCTATATGATCGTTGACGGGGCCCAGAGTGTACCGCATATGAAAGTGGATGTCCGTGATGCGGATATCGACTTCCTTGGCTTCTCCGCCCATAAGATGTGCGGACCCGGCGGGGTTGGCATTCTCTATGGCAAGAAGGAACTGCTGGACCGCATGAGTCCGATGATCATGGGCGGCGATATGAATGCGCGCTTTGCCAATGATGGTTCCTGCATTCTCAAGGAAACACCGGTGAAGTTTGAAGCCGGCACGCCGAATATTGAAGGTGTGATCGGCACCGGAGCAGCTGCCAATTATCTGATGTCCCTCGGCATGGACAACATTCATGCCTATGAGAAAGAGCTGCGTGCATACTTCTGTGAGAAGATGCAGCAGCTGGATAACATTGTGCTCTATAATCCGGACAATGAATACGGCCCGATAGACTTCAATGCCAAGGGTGTCTTTGCCCAGGATGCGGCCGGTTATCTGGCCAGTAAGAATATTGCGGTGCGCAGCGGCAACCACTGTGCAAAGCTGCTGCACAATGTCATCGGTACGGACCAGACAATCCGTGCTTCTCTGTATTTCTACAATACAAAAGATGAAGTGGACCGTTTTGTGGAAGAGGCTAAGAACATCAACCTTGAGAATGCGGTCGGGATCTTCTTTTAAGAGGTGAATGTGATGAGTGATGAAAACAGTTTGTTGAATGATCCGGAAGTTCTGCGTGAGCTGATCATGGATCACTATCAGTATCCCCATAACCATGAACTGACCAAGGATCCCGGTTACCAGTCACGCCATATGGCCAGTGACAGCTGTATCGATGACATTACTGTACAGAGCAAGATCAAGGACGGTGTGATTCAGGATATCCGCTTTGATGGCATTGCCTGCACGATCTCTACAGCCAGCACCAGCATGATGACAGATCTGCTCAAGGGCAAGAGTGTCAAGGAAGCAGAGAAGATCATTGCCAATTACTTTGCGATGATTGAAAACAAGCAGTATGACCCGGATGTTCTGGAAGAGGCAGTTGCCATGAAGAACGTCTACAAGCAGGCCAACCGCATCAAGTGTGCAACGATCGGCTGGAAAGCAATGCAGGAAATGATTGAAGAAAGTGAGGCGAAGAAATGAGCGAAGCCAACCGCAACAATGAGGCCATTTATTCGCAGGATGATTATAAATACGGCTTCCATGACGATGATGTCAAAGCAGTCTTTGATACTGGCAAAGGTCTGAATGAAGACATTGTCAGAAAGATTTCTGCGTATAAGCATGAGCCGGAATGGATGACAGAATTCAGAGTGAAGGCCTTCCATACCTTTGAAAAACTGCCTATGCCAAAGTGGGGACCGGATCTGTCCGAGATTGACTTCCAGGATTTTACCTACTTTAAGACCGTTTCCAATGAAGCGGAAAAGAGCTGGGATGAAGTGCCGGAAGAAGTCAAGAATACCTTTGAAAAGCTTGGTATTCCTCAGGCAGAGCGCAAATATCTGGCTGGTGTGACAACCCAGTATGAATCCGAGGCTGTCTATCACAACATGCTGGATGAAGTACAGCAGAAGGGCGTCATCTTCCTGGATATTGATTCCGGTCTGCGTGAATATCCGGAACTGTTCAGAAAGTACTTTGCGACCATTGTGCCGCCTACGGATAATAAGCTGGCAGCACTGAATAGTGCCGTATGGTCAGGCGGATCCTTCATCTATGTACCAAAGGGTGTTAAGCTGGAGAAACCGCTGCAGTCCTATTTCCGTATCAATTCCGAATCCATGGGACAGTTTGAGCGTTCCATCATCATTGTTGATGATGGTGCGGAATGCTCTTATGTGGAAGGATGCACAGCACCGCAGTATTCCAAGGATTCCATGCATGCGGCAGTTGTTGAAGTCTTTGTCGGCAAGGGTGCCAAGTGCCGTTATTCCTCCGTACAGAACTGGTCTGGAAACATTCTGAACCTGGTTACCAAGCGCGCCAAGGTCGATGCCCATGGCACCATGGAGTGGATTGACGGCAACATCGGTTCCCGTATTTCCATGAAGTATCCGGCCTGCATCCTGGCAGGTGAATATGCCCATGGCCTGTGTATTTCCATTGCCGTAGGCTCTCATAACCAGTTCCAGGATACCGGTGCCAAGATGATTCATCTTGCCCCGCATACATCCAGTTCCATTGTTTCCAAGTCGGTTTCCCGCAATGGCGGCGTAACCAACTTCCGTGACTGGATCCGTTTCAGCAAGAAGGCAGACTTCTCCAAGACCAAGATCGAGTGTGATACATTGATCCTGGATGAGAAGAGCCGCAGTGATACCATTCCGCTGAATATCAATGAGAATGCGACAAGCACCATTGAACATGAGGCAACCGTTTCCAAGATTTCCCAGGATGAA
This sequence comes from Lactimicrobium sp., assembly GCF_036453465.1. Lineage (NCBI taxonomy): Bacteria > Bacillati > Bacillota > Erysipelotrichia > Erysipelotrichales > Erysipelotrichaceae > Lactimicrobium > Lactimicrobium sp. Next base: position 26,987 of record NZ_JAZHUW010000012.1, on the reverse strand, counting down.
CTGTTTTACCTGGAAAGCCGCGGCCTGAGTGAAGCCCAGGCAACGGAAATGATTGTGATGGGATTCCTGGAGCCGTTCACACGTGAGCTGCCGATGGAATATGCAGTCGAGTTGAATCAGCTTCTGAAGATCGACATGACTGACTCCATTGGATAAACAAGCTGCCCGGCAGGCCGGCCTGCAGGCAAGAAAGGCACTGTCATCCCGTGAAAGAAAAGCAATGAGTATGGCAATTGTTCAGAAGCTGCTGCCATACCTGGATGATATCTCCTGTATTGGTGTCTATCTGCCCATGAGAGAAGAGGTGGATATTGATCCGCTGATCCAGACCTGCTATGCAAAAGGCATTCATGTCTATGCCCCGGTGGTACGCAAAGGCACTCTGATCTTTCATCAGATTACATCGAATACGGTATATGCCACATCCAGGTTCGGTGTACAGGAACCTGTTGATACACCGATCAAGCCGGTAGAGGAGATGGATCTGTTCATTGTGCCGCTTTCTTCTTTTGATAGCCAGTGCCATCGCACGGGTTATGGAAAAGGGTACTATGACAGTGTCCTGAACCGTGCCAGACACAAGATTGGTGTGGCCTATTCTGTGCAGCAGATGGCTGAAATTGATGTGGAGCCGCATGATGTCACGCTGGATGGGATTGTGACGGAAAAGGGTTCCATATTTGTGAAACCATGGTAAAATAGTCAGCGGAGAATTAGCTCAGCGGGAGAGCATTCGCTTCACGTGCGAGGGGTCATGGGTTCGAACCCCATATTCTCCACTGATGATGAGGATTCATGATCGTAATGATTGATGAATCCTTTTTTTATGCTTGCAGGTTCTCTGAAGGGACCATAATATATATGTCTGTTCGAGGTGGGGCTATGTCAGAAACTGTAAGAAATGGACCAACATTCCGCTACGGCATCATCCAGGCCGGATTCTGGATTGATTACCTGATTATCAACAGCTTTGCGGCTGTTTTTCTTGCCGGCCGCGGCTTTTCCACGGCTGCCATCGGCGGCATCACATCTGCCGGGGCACTGGCAAGCTGCATCCTGCAGCAGGTATCCGGTGATATTGCCGACCGTACCAAACGTCCTTTGAAGTATATGATCGCAGGTTTTTTCATTGCCTGTGTGGCATGTTTTGCCATGCTGAAGATCTTTCCGAAAAACTATGCATCCACACTGGTGTTCTACACCGTTGCCTTTACACTGCAGTCCAGCATTGCACCATTGCTGAATTCACTGTGCCTGCAGTTTACCAACCATGGCTACAACATGAACTTTGGCTTAGCTCGATCCATGGGATCCTTTGGCTACGCCACCGGCGCCTTGATCATGGGCAATGTGACCGAACACTTCGGGGCTGAGATTATTCTGCCGATTTACATGGTCATCTATTTCATCCTGCTGCTGGTTCTGGCAAGTTTTCCGGTTCCCTCGGCTGCGGTCAGTAAACCGATTGCCGGCAATGAAATTCTGAAAGATGAAAAGCCAAGCACCATGAAGGAATTCTTTCAGAAGTATCATCGGTTTGAACTGCTGATGGCAGGTTTCATTCTGGAATGGTTCCTCAACTCACTGCTTGGTACATACATGATTTATTTTGTGAGATACTTTGGCGGCGGCCAGTCTGACATGGGACTTGCCTTTGCCGTCATGGCATTCTCGGAAATCCCTGCGGTCATGTTCGGCACTAATCTGATGGGCCGCATCGGTGCCGATACCATGCTGAGAATCTCTGCCTTCGGCGGTATCCTGAAAGCTGTTCTCTTCCTGATTTCTCCAGGCATCCATTTCTTTGTTTGGTGCAACATTGCCCATCTTCTGTATTCCGGCTTCTATCAGGTCGCAGCTGTCTATTACGTCTATCGGATTGTCGGCGTTGGCGATATTGCCAAAGGACAGGCCATCATGGGAATTGCGACCGGCGGTATCTGTATGATGCTGGCCAACCTGATCGGCGGCTTCCTGCTGGAGAGGGTATCCATTCCGGTCATCCTTGGGGTTGGCCTGGTGGCAAATATCATTGCTTTTGTATTGATTTTCCTTGCAACCGATCCAAAGCGTTTCCCGAAAGAAACGATCCGTTCTCTTTGATGTCAGAAGATGCTTACCCACAGTAATGCGGCAGGCATCTTTTTTTGATTCTGTGAGCACTTGGACGGATCTGTATCGTATGAGATAATCAAAGCAGAAACCTGGGAGGAAATGTATCATGACAGCATATAAAGTGGATCGTATTGCTTGTCCAGTATGCGGCAAGTCCATCAAGGTAAAACGCTATCCGGCATTTGACAGTGCAAAACAGTCTGTGCGGGAGAAGATTTTTCAGGGAATGTTCTTTCATGTCCGCTGTCCGTTCTGCAAAACAGACAGTGAGATTCCGTACAGTACTGTCTATCATGAATTGTCTCAGGATAAATTTATTGCCTATGCAGCAGATGATGCGGCTTATCAGAAGTTTGTGAAGGAAGCGGAAGAAGAAGGCATTGACCGGATTGTCAGAGACACCCGCTCCTTCAGTGAGAAAGCACTCATTTTTGACAGTGGCTATGATGACAGAATCATTGAGATCTTTAAAAAACTGATGTTTGATCTGCACCATAAAGAACATCCGGAGTATCTTGGCTATTTGTTCAATGTCGGCGTCTGTGAGGATGGCAGTGAATCTGATGGGCTGTTTCCTTATACAACAGAAGGAATTGTGGAGGCACAGGCACTGGCTTTCAATAGACTGAAGATTGAGCAGCTGGAGAATGAATTTGATATTTACATTGACAACTATCCGGGCAGCTGTCTGGAAGTTGACCAGAACTGGGCTCAGAATCTGCTGAAGTTTGCCCAGGAACATCAGGATCTTGTTCTGGAGGATGAGATTCCGCTGGATGAGCTTGATGACACAGATGCAGTCAATGCCTTTGTCGATAAGCTCTATGAGCTGGAGGGCAATCTTTATGATGATTCGGCAGCTGCCTATCTCAAGAAGAATTTTGATAAGATCTGGGCAATCATCAGAAAGCATGCAAAGAAAGATGAAAACGACAAGCTTCTGTTTGATATCGAGGAAGATCCCTATGATGAGTATGTGCCTAACTGGCTCGAAGAACTTGACATGATTCTGAACAATGCCCGAGCCTATGACTATTCCAGGAAACTCAGTGAATTGCAGCTGAAGGAAATCAATCTGGATGGGGAGCGGCTCGCCTATCATAATCTCAAAAGAAATATTCTGGAATGCATCTACTACAGTGAAGGAATGGATGCGGCTAAGCAGTATCTGCAGCAGTGGCAGAAGGAAGAGCCGGGCAGTGCCTATGTGGCAGCCAGTGAAGTTGATCTGTATCTGATAAATCATGATCTTGAAAAGGCAGAAAAGCTGGCAGACCGTTATCTTTCCATGCCAATGAAAGAAAGCGGCGATTCCTGGCTGTATGACAGCTGTGAGAATGTGTATCGGGAATGCAGACAGGACGCAAAAGTCAGGCAGGCAGAAATATTGAGAAAGTCGTCTTCGATTGTCTGATACCAAAGCAAAAAGCCGTCATTGGGATCACTTTAATGATCCCATGGCGGCTTTTACGCTTCTTTCTCAATGTGACAGTTCTTCAGCACGCTTGACGCACTTTTCATCTGCTTCATGAATAATCGAAGCAAGATTGAGTTCTTTGAAGGTGTTAATGGCTTCAATGGTAGTACCGCCCTTGGAGGCAACTTCATTGATGAACTCTTCAATCGGCTTGCCGGCATTCTGTTTCAGCAGGTTGCCGGATCCAATCACAGTCTGCACAAGCAGGGCACGGGCAGCTTCCTCATCAATGCCGCGGGATACAGCATCCTTGAGAATGCACTCAATGAAGTAATACACATAGGCAGGCACAGAACCATGAACAGCCACAATCGCATTCATCTGCTCCTCCGGAATGGTGCGGGCAACACCCATGCCGGCAAACATCTGGAAGATGAAGTCATATTCATCTGCCTTGCAGTTCTCAGACTTGCACAGGGCAGTGGAGCCTTCCCCGATCTGTAATGGTGTATTCGGCATGGCCCGGATGACCTGTGTATCTTTGCCAAGGATATTCTGGATATGGGCAATGGACAGCCCTGTCACAATAGACAGCAGGCATTCCGGTTTATGCTCTTTCAGCTTTTCCAGCACGGCATCAGCCTGGGTAGGATTGACGGCAAGCAGAACGATATGGGCATTTTCAGCCACATCTGCCTCATCCTCTGCCAGCCCGAAGCGTTCTCCTCTGGCTGTCTTCATATTGGTATCATGGTGGTCATACACAACCAGCTGATATCTTTCCAGATACTCCTTGGCAACAGCACCGCGGGCAATTGCCATACCCATGTGGCCGCAGCCGATAAAACCAAGCATGTACTTCTTCGTTGTTCTCATCTGATTTCTCCTTTCCCTTCCAGGTGATATGTATAGGTTGTCAGAGCCTGCAGTCCCATCGGACCGCGGGCATGCAGTTTCTGGGTAGAAATACCAATCTCGGCACCAAGTCCGAATTCAAAGCCATCGGTAAACCGGGTAGAGGCATTGTGATAGACACAGGCACTGTCAACCCCGGCAAAGAACAGCTCTTTTTCAGCATCATTCTCGGTGATGATGGCATCGGAATGATGGGTGCCATGCTTTTCGATATGTTCGATTGCTGAAAGCGTATCCTTCACAACGCCCACATTCATGATGAGATCGTTATATTCGGTATCAAAGCTGTCTTCTCTGGCTGGAATAATCAGGTCACTGAGCGCACAGCTCTGCGCATCGCCATACATGGTGACACCATGCGCATGCATGATGGCGGCAATGTGTGGAATATATGCTGTGGCAATCTGTTTTTCTACCAGCAGTGTCTCCATGGCATTGCATACCGATGGACGCTGACACTTGGCATTGACGATGATCCTGTCTGCCATTTCTGGCTGCGCTGTATTTTCCACATACACATGGCACACACCGGCTCCGGTTTCAATCACCGGCACTTTGGCATTGGCAACCACTGCCTGAATCAGTCTTCTGGATCCTCTGGGAATCAATACATCAATCGATTCCCGTGCCTGCATCAGGGCATCTGTTTCCTCATGGGAGATCGGATCACACAGCATGATGCTGTCTTCAGAAACACCATTGTCATGCAGTGCTTTCTTGACACAGGCTATGATGGCATTTGATGAACGCCATGCCTCTTTGCCGCCTTTGAGCACACAGGCATTGCCTGCTTTCAGACACAATGCTGCACAGTCTGCAGTCACATTGGGCCGTGCTTCATAGATAATTGCCACCACACCAAGCGGTACGGAAATCTTCTGCAGATGAATACCGCTCTTGAGTACTCTGTCTTCCAGGATAATGTTTAACGGATCTGCCAGGTCTATCAGTTTTTCAATGCCAACAGCCATCTGCTCAATGCGGGCCTCATCCAGGGCAAGCCGGTCCAGCATGGACTGGCGCATTCCGTTTTTCTTTGCCTCGGCCATATCCTGTTGGTTAGCTTCAAGAATGGGCTCTGTATGATTGCGCAGATTTTCCGCAAAATCTTTCAGGATCTGATTGCGCATTGAAAGGGGAAGCTGTCTGACTTTCCTTGATGCCTGCTTTGCTCTGGCTGCCTGTTCCAGTACTTTCATTTTGCATCTCCAATCTCAAACAGTGTACCGCGCTGATGGCCGTCACTGATGTCATACAGAATATGAGGATCTTCGCCCGAGGCAATGATGACCGGGATGTGCTGCTTTGCGGCAATGGATACGGCATGCAGCTTGGTTACCATGCCGCCGGTGCCGTTTTCAGTATGGGAGCCGCCGGCTGCCTTGATCACCGCATCCAGATCATGCACGACCGGAATCAGCCGTGCCTCCGGATGAATGCTGGGATCGGCTTCATAGAGCCCTTCGATATCAGACAGAATAATCAGCAGATCTGCATCACAAAGACAAGCCACCACAGCAGAGAGGGTGTCATTGTCACCATAGACGATTTCTTCGGTGGCAATGGAGTCATTCTCATTGATGATCGGAATGGCATGGGTTTTGAGCAGTTCCTGGAAGGTCGCAATCACGTTGTTGCGGGCCTCTTCATTTTCGGTCACATCTTTGGTCAGCAGCAGCTGAGCAGTCGTGGATCCGTACTCCATGAAATAGCGGTCATAGATCGACATAAGCTCGCACTGGCCGATGGCCGCAGCTGCCTGCTTGCCAGCTATGGTAGCCGGCCGCTTCCCCCAGCCGATTTTATGGGCACCGACCATGATGGCACCGGATGTCACCAGAATCACATCATGGCCTTCATTTTTCAGATCTGTCAGAATTCTGGCAAAACGCTCAATTTTGCGCAGATTCAGCGTGCCGTCGCTGCGGCAGATTGTTGATGTGCCGACTTTGACAACAATACGTTTCCATGCGTTCATGAAATACCTCTTTCCTGTTGTGTCTTATTATACACACCTGCCTGATACACCTGTGCAGAGTCTTTGCAAAAATAGTAAGATAAGGCCATGAGAATACTGGAGTGCTGGATCGAACATCCCGTTCGTTCCATCGATCGAACATTTACCTATTTATGCACAGAGGAAGTACAGCCGCTGTGCCGTGTCATGGTTGATTTCAATCACCGCCGCACCATCGGCTTTGTGGAAAGTGTACAGGAAACACAGGAATCATCATCCCAGATTGCAAAGCGGCTTGGCTATCAGGTGAAAATGGTGTCTTCCGTGCTGGACCATGAACCTTTGCTTTCTGAGGAACTCCATGAGCTGGCCTTTGCCATGAAAGAAATGACACTGTCTCCCACCATATCCTGTTTTTCATGCATGCTGCCGGGCATCATCAAGCCATCTCTTTCTGCCAGTGAGAAAAGGGCAGTTACAGAGCGCTGGGTCAAAGTCTCAGATCAGGAAACATCCTTGACACCAAAGCAGCTGGAAGCCTGGCAGTATGTACAGGCTGCCGGCCGCATGCCATACCATCTGCTGCGCCAGAAATATCCCAATCAGGCCAGGAAGCTCATTGAGCTTGGTGCTTTAGTGGTGGAAGAAGTACAGCGGCAGAGTGAAGAGGTACAGATACAGTGCAGACCAGGCCTGCAGTTAACACCTGCCCAGCAGAAAGCCATGGATGAGATACTTTCTCATCCGGATGGTGTAACCCTGCTGCGGGGTGCTACAGGCTCTGGCAAGACGGAAATCTATCTGCACCTTGCGGCCAGACAGCTAGCCCTTGGCAGACAGGTATTGATCCTGGTGCCGGAAATCTCTTTGACACCACAGATGGTGGAGCGGGTGACTTCCCGCTTTGGCACAGCGGCTGCCATCTATCACAGCGGCCTCAATGCTCAGCAGAAATATGAGCAGTATCTTAAAGTGAGATCCGGCAGGGCGGGCATTGTTGTCGGTACGCGCAGTGCTGTCTTTCTGCCCTTTGTCAATCTTGGCCTGATTGTGATGGATGAAGAACATGATAGCTCCTACAAACAGGACAGCATGCCAGCCTATCACTGCCGCGATATTGCCATATGGCGCGGAAAATACCATCACTGCATGGTTCTGCTTGGCTCTGCCACACCATCCTTGGATTCCTATGCAAGGGCACTGCGCGGGGTATACCATCTTGTCGAGCTGGATGAAAGAATCAACCAGCAGCCGGCCCGTGTTTCAATCATTGACATGAAACAGGAAATGAAGGCTGGAGGAGACGGCATTATCTCCCGTCCTCTGCAGGAAAAGATGGCAGCGGTGCTTGCGGCAAAGAAGCGGGTCATTCTGATGCTGAACAGAAGGGGCTATAGCCCCCAGCTGCGCTGCCGTTCCTGCGGGGAAGTGATTCTCTGCCCGCATTGTGAGCTGGCCATGGCATACCACCGGGATGAACGCCTGCTGAAATGCCATGCCTGCGGTACCGTGATGAAAGTGCCGCAGCGCTGTCCCTCCTGCGGGGCACAGGAGGGTTTCATGACCTATGGCTTTGGCACGGAAAAACTGGAAGAAGAAGTACACCGCCTGTTTACTTCTGCCCGTACCATCCGTATGGATGCCGATACCACTTCCCGCAAGGATGCTCATCAGAAACTGCTGGCTGCTTTTGGCAGAGGCGAGGCAGACATACTGCTTGGCACCCAGATGATTGCCAAGGGACTGGATTATCCCGATGTCACGCTGGTAGGTGTCATCAATGGTGATGCCGGTATGGCCAGAAATGATTTCCGCAGCTGTGAGAGTGCCTTCGATCTGCTGATGCAGGCAGCCGGCCGCAGCGGGAGAGGGGAAGATGCCGGGGAAGCCGTATACCAGGTCTTTGATCCGGATCACTATGCTGTACAGTGTGCGGCCAGACAGGACTACCGTTCCTTCTTTCAGCATGAAATGCAGTTCCGCCATGCCGGCCAGTATCCTCCCTATACCTATCTCATCTCTTTGACTGTGGCCAGTGCCAATGAACGCCAGGCCATGCGGGATGCTGTATGGCTGCGGGAAAATCTGCATGGAAACTATAAAACGATCGGTGTTATTTCACTTTTGAAGCTGCGGGATCTTTTCCGCTGCCGGGTGATTCTCAAAGGAAAGAATCTGGAGGAAATGCGCCATGATACGGCAGCACTGCTGCAAAGTGACAGCAGCGGCCGCATCAACCGCATCAAGGTGGATGTCAATCCACTTGTACTGGAGTAGCTATGGATACAAGAAAACAAGCATATGAAATACTCTGCCGGGTAGAAAAGGACAATGCCTATGCCGGCCTGCTGCTGCGCCATGTACAGGCAGACAGCAGGGAAATGGCCCAGATCACGGCCATGGTTTATGAAACGCTTCGCAATCAGTATCTGTTGGAAGCACAGTGGCACCCGTATATACAGCACAAGGTGCGCCGGGAAACAGCCGTTCTGCTCAATCTTGGTGTCTGTCAGCTGTTTTTCATGGATGGCGTGCCAGCCTATGCGGCCATTAACAGCACCGTATCTCTGGCAGGCAGGAAGGAGCGCGGCTTTGTCAATGCTGTGCTGCGCAAAGTACAGCAGGCTGGCCTGCAGATGCTACCGGATGATTTTGAACATGCCGGCATCCGTTACAGCCATCCCCAGTGGCTGCTGCAGATGTGGAAAGCACATTATGGCAAAGACAAGGCACTTGAAATTGCAAAAGCAGACCAGCAGCCATCCCATGTCTATGGCCGCATCAATACATTAAAACAGGGTGAAGATCTGCGCCTTGATCCCCGCTGCCACTTCGTCAATGATCTATCCTTTACGGCCGATTTCCCGCTTGCCTCTGATCCCATGCTTTCAGAAGGAAAGTATGTCATTCAGGATGTACATTCGGCCATGGTGCCGCTGCTATTGGATGTCAAACCCGGCATGAAGGTGCTGGATGTATGTGCAGCTCCCGGCACCAAGACGCAGGAAACGGCAATGCTGATGGAAAACAAAGGCGAGATCACAGCCTGTGATCTGTATCCGGCCCGCTGTGAACTGATTGATCAGCTGATGCAGCGCACCGGTGTCAGTATCGTAAAGACATGTGTGCATGATGGCAGGAAAGAATGGGAAAACAATCCCAGATTTGACCGCATCCTGCTGGATGCACCGTGCTCTGGCTTGGGCGATCTGTCCCATAAGCCGGAGATCCGCTATCGGGTAAGTCCGCAAAGTCTGGATGAGATTGTCAGGACACAGAAAGAGATTCTGGATGCCATTGCACCATTGCTTGCGGAATGCGGCATTCTTGTCTACAGTACGTGTACATTGAATCGCAAGGAGAATGAGGCACAGATCCACGCCTTTTTGCAGCGGCATCCGGAGTATCAGCTGCTCAAGGAAAAGACATGGTTTCCAACAGATGGGGATGGCTTTTATGCAGCACAGCTAATCCGAGAAGAGAAACAGAAAAGATCATAAAAAACATGGTAGAATAGCGGCGTATGCAGACAATATATGATTTTGATTTAAAAGGATTAGAAGAGATGCTTGGCACCCTGGGCCAGAAGCCATACCGTGCAAAGCAGCTTTTTAATTGGCTCTATCGTAAAAGAGCAAAGACATTTGATGAAATGAGCGATCTGCCGGCAGCTTTGATCCAGGAGCTGAAGCAGCGTTTTGTGATCATGCCGCTGAAGGAAATTGACCGTCAGGTTGCTCATGATGGTACGATGAAATTCCTGTTTGAGATGCAGGATGGTTCCAGTGTGGAAAGTGTGCTGATGCACTTTGCCTATGGTGAGAGCCTGTGTGTATCTTCACAGGTTGGCTGCAACATGGCCTGCACATTCTGTGCCTCCGGCCTGTTGAAGAAGCAGCGCAGCCTCACCGCTGGAGAGATGGCTGGTGAAGCCATGTTTGTGCAGGAGCTGCTGGATGAAGATCAGCGCCGGCTCGACAACATTGTTATCATGGGCACCGGGGAACCGTTTGATAACTATGACAATGTGATGCGCTTCTGTGCCATCATCAACTCAGATCATGGCCTGGCCATCGGAGCCCGCCATATTACGATCAGTACCTGCGGCATTGTGCCCCGCATCAATGATTTTGCGGATGCGCATCTGCAGTACAACCTGGCTGTTTCCCTGCATGCCAGCAATGATGCATTGCGGCGCAAACTGATGCCGATTGACAAGGCATATCCGATGGATCAGCTGATAGCCGCATTGAAGAGGTACAGTGAGAACAACCACCGCCGGCTGACGTTTGAATACATTCTGCTGCGCAATGTGAATGACCGGGATGAAAATGCCATTGAACTGGCCAATCTGATCCGGGGCATGAATGCCTATGTCAATCTGATTCCCTACAATGAGGTGGATGAAAACGGCTACCGTACAACTGACGCAAAGACAGCACTGCATTTCTATGATGTGCTGATGAAGCATGGCGTCAAGGCTACCCTGCGTACAAAGCATGGCGATGATATTGATGCGGCATGCGGACAGCTGCGGGCAAAGCATGAAAGGGAAAAAGAAGCACAATGAAGTATTACGGCCTGACCGACCGCGGCAAGATGCGGAAAACCAATCAGGACAGCTATGTCATCGCCTGCAATGAAGCAGGGGATGTTTTCGCACTTGTGTGTGATGGCATTGGCGGCAATCTCGGCGGAGATGTTGCCAGCCGTATGGCGGTCAGCTGGTTTTCCGTTGCTTTCTCTGAGAACAAGGGCTTTGCAGGGGAAGATGATGCCCGTGCCTTCATTGCCAATGGCATCCGTACGGTGAACAAGCAGATCTATGATCTGGGCCAGTCCCGTCCGGATCTGCATGGCATGGGCACAACCCTGTGCGGGGCAATGCTGACAAGGGTGGGGCGTTTCATCGTCAATGTCGGTGATTCCCGCGCCTATGGCTTTAAAAACAATGGTGAATTCCGGCAGCTGACCATGGATCATACACTTGTCAATGACATGATCATGCATGGTGAGCTGACCAAGGAGCAGGCGAAAACATTCCCACGCAAGAATGTGCTGACCAATGCGGTTGGCGTATGGGAAAGTGTGCGCAGTGATATTGATGTGCATCATGAAGATCTCAATGGGATTCTATTGTGTTCGGACGGCCTGCATTCATATGTGGATGAGGCAAAGATCCGCTCTATCGTTCTGGACAAGGAATTTGATCCGGCACTGCGCTCCCGCAAGCTGGTCAAGGCAAGTCTGGATGCAGGTGGATTTGACAATGTGACGGTGATTCTGATTGATCTGGAAGAGGGTGACATGATATGAGCGGCAAGAATATGATCGCCAACCGCTATGAAGTGATTCAGCATATCGGACAGGGAGGCATGGCAGATGTCTTCCTTGCCATTGATACCATTCTCAACCGGCAGGTTGCCATCAAGATCCTGCGTGCCGATCTGTCCACAGATGCGGTCAGTATCCTGCGCTTTGAACGGGAAGCCCAGGCCGCCACAGCCCTTGCCCATCCCAATATCGTGGAAATCTATGATGTCGGTGATTACAAGGGACATCATTATATCGTCATGGAATATGTGCCCGGCAAGACACTGAAACAGATTATCCGGGAAAGAGGACCGCTGCTCAATGAAGAAACAGTAGATATCATGAAGCAGCTTGTCAGTGCTATTTCCGAAGCACACAGCCGCGGCATCATTCACCGTGATATCAAACCGCAGAACGTCATCATCAAATCAGACGGCACCCTGAAGATCCTGGACTTTGGCATTGCTACAGCCAAAGGGTCCATGCAGCTGACCCAGGCAAACAATGTCATGGGATCCGTGCATTACCTTGCCCCGGAGCTTGCCAAGGGTGAGCCGGCAACGGTGCAGTCGGATATCTATGCCCTGGGCATTGTCATGTTTGAGATGCTTACTGGCGATGTGCCATTCAAAGCAGATCAGGCGGTACAGATTGCCCTGATGCATATGCGCGATCCGCTGCCCAATGTCAGACAGATCAATCCCAATGTGCCTCAGCCGATGGAAAACATCATTCTCAAGGCAGCTGCCAAGAATCCGGCTGACCGCTACCAGAGTGCAGCGGATATGCTGGCCGATCTTTCCACGTGTCTGGATCCGGCAAGAGCCAATGAGCCAAGAATTGAAACAAGGCCTTTTGCGGATATCAAAATGGCACAGTCGAAGAGCTTTGATGAAGGCAGACCGGTGGATGAAGATGATGACGATGAGGAAGAAGAGGATGAGGATGCTCTGTTTCCGCATTTTCACCGTAAGGAGAAACAGAAAGAAGAAAAGAAGGACAAGCCAGAGAAGAAGCACCGTTTTCTGCCAAAATTCCTGATTGTGCTTGTGGTATGTGCACTGGCAGCAGCAGGTGTATATGCAGCTGGCCGCAAAGGTTATATTTCACTGCCAGTGGGGCAGACTACGGTCCCTGCTCTGAGCGGGATGAGCCTGGAGGATGCGGCGGCAGCCTGTGAAAAGAGCGGCCTTGTTCTGGATCAGGACAATGTCACATATCAGCTGACCGAAGATACCCAGAAGGACATCATTCTTTCCAGTGATCCTTCTGCCGGTACAAAGGTTGACCGCAAGAGCAGCGTCACGGTGACCGCATCCAGCGGCATTGGTGAAAAGATGGCCGACTATACCGGGCAGGATGTAGATCAGGTGACAGAAGAATTAAAAAAGTATTCCCATCTGACCGTGAAAACAGAGGCCAGAGACAGTGATGAAACACCAGGTACCGTCATTTCACAGGAAGGCATAGCGGCAGGCGATCTGTTTGATCCAGACCAGGACAATACAATGACACTTGTCTATTCTGCCTATGACAGTTTCACCATTCCAACTTCCATTATTGGCATGAACGTCAATTCCGCTGCTTCACTTCTTGAAAGCATGGGTGCCCAGGCATATGCCTCTGAAATTGATCCATCCACGCTGTCTGATGATGAGCTCAAGGAAATCTCCAAAAACAACCTGGTTGGCACAGTCAAGTATTCCACCCCATCTGCCGGCAGTACCTATACGCAGAAGGGAAACAATGCCATTACGCTCTATTACTATTCCTATCAGGATGTATCATCCTCTGATCAAAGCCAGACCCAAAGCAGTGATACAACCGCATCACAGACAGATGGAAACTGATTATGCAGGCAAGAATCATTAAAATCGTATCCCGTGAGTATACCCTGTATACCGAAGAAGGCATGCGGGTAAAAGCCGTTCTGACGGGCAAGATCCGCCTGCAGACAAAACCGGTTGCCGGCGATCTGGTTGAATGTGAACAGATTTCCGGTCAGTGGACCGTACAGAAAATCCTGCCAAGAAAAAGCTATCTTGTCAGACCGGCATGTGCCAATGTCGATCAGGCACTGATCGTCATGAGTACCCATGATCCGGAATTTTCTTCAGCCCTTGTAGACCGGCTGTCTTTCCTGATTGTGCAGGCCCATATCACGCCGGTATTGATTGTGACCAAGTGTGATCTGGGCATGTCGGATGACACGAAACAGGCGATTGAAGAATACGAGCAGGGACCGATGCAGGTTATCCGCTCCACAAAGGATTATCTGGAACCTGCGCTGGCCGATGTACTCAAAGGGAAGATATCTGTTCTGACCGGACAGAGCGGCGCTGGCAAAAGCAGCCTGCTCAATCGGCTGGATCCTTCCTTCCATCTGGCTACCCAGGAGATTTCCAAGGCACTGGGCAGAGGCAAGCATACAACCCGCCACAATGAGCTGCATGCCGTCGCCGGCGGTCTGGTTGCCGATACACCGGGCTTTTCCTCTCTGGATTTCAGCCGCATGGATAAGCATGAACTGGCCGCCTGTGTGCTGGATTTCCAGCCGTATCTTGGCAAATGCCGCTTCAATGACTGCATTCATGAAAATGAGCCGGACTGTGCTGTTAAAAATGCCGTGGCACAGGGGAAAATTCCAGCCCGGCGATATCAGAATTATCTTGATGTATTGAAACTGATTCATACAAGAAGGGAGTACTAACATGATCGTATCACCGTCTGTTTTATCACTCGATTACAGCCGCTTTCCCAGCCAGATCGAAGAGCTCAACAAGTCCGGTGCACAGTGGCTGCACTTCGATGTCATGGATGGTCACTTTGTGCCGAACCTGACATTTGGCCCGGATATTCTCAAAGCCTTTGTACGTACTTCACCACTGTACAAGGATGTACACCTGATGGTAACCGATCCTGCTTTCTTTGCGGATGTCTTTCTGAAGGCAGGCGCAGATCTTGTGACCTTCCACTATGAAGCCATGGAAAATATCACCCAGATGAAGCAGCTGGCAGCTCATATTCATGAAGCCGGCGGCAAAGCCGGGATCGCCATCAAGCCGGCCACAGATCCTGCTGTACTGAAAGATCTTCTCAAAGATTTTGATCTGTTCCTGGTGATGTCTGTCAATCCGGGTTTTGGCGGCCAGAAGTTCATGCCGTCTGCACTGGATAAGATTCATACCCTGCGCACATGGCTCAATGAGGTCCATCCGGATGCCCTGGTGGAAGTGGACGGCGGCATCAATGCGGAAACAGGTGCACAGTGCGCACAGGCTGGTGTCGATGTTCTGGTGGCAGGCTCCTATGTTTTCAAGAATGATATCTGTACTGCCGTCAGGAGTCTGCAGAAATGAAGATAGTCCTGATTGCTTTGAAACTGGCAGATCAGCTGCCGGAAGGAAAAGCAGACCTGATCGGCTGTGACAAGGGAGCACTGACATTAGCAGAGCAGCATCGGCATATGGTATGTGCCGTTGGTGATTTTGACTCTGTCAGAGAAGAAGATATCAGTTTAATTACAAAGTGGAGCGATCAGGTCATCCGTCTGAATCCGATCAAGGATGATTCCGATTCCGAGCATGCTGTTAAGACTGCCATTGATCTGGGATATGATCAGATTGTAATGTGCGGTGCCTTTGGCGGAAGGGCAGACCATGCCCTGGTCAATCTGCGTCTGCTCTGGAAGTATGCAGACTGCCTGGAACTGTGGGATGCTGAAAATGATGCCTATGTCATTGGTCCGGGCCGCCATGAAATCAAAAAGAACGGCTATGATTACATTTCCTTTTTCACCTGGGAAGATGCCGTCATTACACTGTCAGGCTTCAAGTATCCTCTGACAGACCGCACGCTGACATCTTCAGATCTCTATACAGTATCCAATGAAATTCTCAGTGACACGGGCATTGTGGATGTGAAGAAGGGCCGTGTCATGGTGCTGCAGTGCAGAGACTAAAGAAAAGAGCAAAAAAAAGAGAATCCTTCGGGATTCTTTTTCTTAATGCTTACTCAGCAGCAGCTTCAGCTGTCTTTGCCTTCCTGCCTGTTCCCTTCAGTGTCTTGAGAGCACGGGCAGAGATCTTAACGGTCACAGGCTTTCCATCTACGACCATATGAACCTTCTGAAGGTTAACGTTCCACTTGCGGCGAGTTGCGCGCAGGGAGTGTGAACGTCTGTTTCCTGACATAGCTTTCTTACCGGATACGGCACAAACTCTGGACATACCATAACCTCCTTCACATAATGCTAAAATACTTTATCATGCTTCAATTTCATTTGCAACAAAAAACAAAGTCGGCACCCTGCTGGATGGGAAAAATCCTAGGACCTGTGAAGGAAGTGTGATAATATAACTTTTGTTAAGGAAGGGAGCGGCTGGCAAGTGAACGATAAACAGATTTTTGCGGCGGTTGAAGTCAGCGACCATGAGGTGCGCCTGATTGTCGGTGAGTTCTTCAATACCCGTTTTAATATTATTAAAGTAGAACGCGTCGCCTGCAGCGGCTTTGATGGGGTAAAGATTACGGATCCCGCTGCCGTGACCAGTGCCGTGAAGCAGGCAGTGGATAATGCACATAAGATGATTGGCGCGTCAATCAAGAGTGCGATTCTGGCAATGCCATCCTATGGCATGAAGCGTTACAGCTTCAAATCAACCGTGGATATTACCGGTATTGACCAGACTGTAACGGTACAGGATGTGCGCAATGCAATGGCAAAGGCACAGAATATGGATATCGGCAAAGAGTATGCCCTGATCCAGACAGTGAATGTGCGCTACACCGTGAATGGCATTTCTACCCGGCGGATTCCGATCGGTGAGAAGTGTTCTTCGATGTCCGTTGATATTGACCTGCTGTGTGCAAACCGGACATTGTCCTATGAAATGTGCAGCTGTGTGGAAAAGGCCGGCATCAAGATCATGGACATCTTCCTGGATGTTTATGCTGCCGGTAAAGAAGCAGCTCTGTTTGAACAGTCTGTCAATCAGCAGATGATTGTGCTGAAGGTGGAACGTCAGTCAACATCGCTCGGTCTGCTGCGCAAGGGCAGACTGACAACCGCGATGGTCATGCCGATTGGTATTGGCACCATTGCCGGTGCTTTGACAGATCAGTATGCAATCTCTCCGGAAAATGCAGTTGAACTGTTCAAATACAGTGCGGTTCTGAACAATCCGAATCCGTCTGACAATCCGGTTCATATCTGGTCAGCAGGCGGAAAAACACATACAATTACGAAAAAGCAGCTGATTGACTGTGTGATGCCAGGCGTAAATGCATGGGCTTCCTATATCCAAAAAACGTGCGCCCCGATATTGCAAGCAGGCCAGACTGCTGTTATTATTACAGGCGAAGGCGGCGAGACACAGGGGCTTGCAGAGGTGCTTGGTGCAAAGCTGCAGGTCAATGTCCGCAGCTATGTGCCTGATACTCTGGGGGGCAGAAATGCGGGGCTGACAACTTGCCTTGGATTGTTCTATGCATATCAGGATCGTCTGCCGATCACCGGCTATACCGATGACAGCATTGATATGGATGCATTTATCAAGGCTGTATCCTACAGAGATAAGAAAAATGAAGGGAACGCAAAAGAGGACACTTTGACAAGTAAGCTCAAGGGTCTGTTCCTGGATAATAAAAGGTAATGTGAGGTAGAATTTATGGCAGACTTAACGTATAACCAGGTAGCAAAAATCAAGGTTTTCGGCATTGGCGGTGCCGGTGGAAATGCCGTGAACCGGATGGTGCAGGAAGGTGTCCAGGGCGTTGAATTTTATGTAGCCAACACTGATGTACAGGCACTGGATGTTTCGCCTGTTGCGAATAAGATTCAGCTTGGCAAGGAAGGCCTTGGCGCTGGCGGCAATCCTGACAATGGACGCAAAGCAGCAGTGGAGAGCGAGGATGCAATCCGCAAGGCACTGGAAGGCGCAGACATGGTATTCCTGACAGCAGGTCTTGGCGGCGGCACTGGTACAGGTGCTTCTCCTCTGTTTGCCAAGATTGCCAAGGAACTTGGATGTCTGACAGTTGGTATTGTTACCAAACCGTTCTCCTTTGAAGGCAAGCGCAGAATGGTACAGGCTGAGCAGGGTCTGGAACAGCTGAAAGAGTATGTGGATTCCCTGATCATCATTTCCAATAATAAGGTACTGGATGTTATCGGACACATTCCGTTCGAAGATGCATTCAAGGAAGCAGACAATATTCTGCGTCAGGGTGTGCAGACCATTACAGATCTGATTGCAGTTCCGGCAATGATCAACCTCGACTTTGCAGATATCAAGAGTGTCATGCAGGGGCAGGGTTCTGCACTGTTCGGCATTGGCATGGCAGATGGTGAGAATAAGGCTAAGGAAGCTGCTGAGCGTGCCATTCAGTCACCGCTGCTGGAAGCACAGATCAAGGGTGCAAAGAATGCCATTATCAACGTCACCGGCGGTGCCAGCATGTCTGCATATGATGCCAGTGAGGCAGTTGACTATATCCGTGAGGCAGCCGGCAATGATATCGATATCATCTTCGGTGTTGCCATCAACGATAAGATCGGTGATTCCATCATTGTTTCCATCATCGCTACAGGCTTTGACCTGCCGCGTCCGGAAATGATTGAGAGCGATAAGCCGGCTAAGGATACACAGCCGATTATCGGCACCAAGCCTGCTGATCCGGGTGTTGTTCCAGAAACAAATGATGATGACAGTCTGGGCTTCAATTCCTCCTTTGACAGCAATGCCAAGGAAGAGGATGACGATGACGGCATCCCGGGCTTCTTCAAGAGAAACTGACATAAACCGGCTGAGGCCGGTTTTTTTCTGCCTTTTCTGCTTTTTGTACAATTTTACTGTTTTCTGAGCATCCTGCGATTGTATTCTCTGCAAAATGTTATAATACTTGTAAATCTCACAAGAGACTTTTATAGCAAAGGAGACAATAATGGGAATTCTTGAAAATCGTACCGCAATTATCATTGGTGCAAGTTCTGGTGTTGGCTATGGAACGGCACTCCGCTATGCCAAGGAGGGTGCCAATGTCATTGCCGGGGCAAGAAGGCTGAACAAGCTGGAAGAACTTGCCAATGATGCTGAAAAGCGCGGCTTTACAGGTAAGATCACACCGGTGAAATGTGACGTGGATACCGAAGGTGATCTGGACCGTATTCTGGATGCGGCTGTTTCTGCCTATGGAACGGTGGACATTCTTGCCTGCATTGCCCAGGGGGCATTGAATGACCAGCGTGACTTTGAGCATACCGATGCTGCAAATGTGCGAGCATTCATGGAGGGCGGACCGGTATATACCCTGGAAATGATCCAGAAATGCCTGCCATACATGAAGAAACAGCACTATGGACGCATCCTGACATGTGCATCCGGGGCAGGCATCCGCTATACGCCAAATACATGTGCCTATGGCATGGCCAAGGCAGCTATCATCTCATTAACAAAAACGGCTGCCATGGAGCTTGGCAAATATGGCATTACAACAAACTGCTTCCTGCCGGTTGCGACAAATCAGTATTTTGAAAACGGCTCATCAGCAGCCGCCATTCCGGTCAACATCATGAATGCACTGGCACCTACTGGTGTCTTTGGCAAGCCATATGAGGATGTTTCACCGCTGCTGGCTTTCCTTGCCAGTGAGCAGGGATCCTACATCAACGGCCAGATCATTGAGATTGACGGCGGTATGGGACAGGTCAGCCCGGCTACCATCATGGCTGCGTTCGGTGCTATGAAGAAAGATTAAAATGCAAGGAAACAGAGGATCTTCTGCAGCATGCAGGAAGATCCTTTTCTTATGCCTGCTGTCTGGGGGCTGGTTTGCCTGCCAACAGCCATAATGTTATAATTGCACCACTGAAAGGTGATGCAGAAAATATGGATGATTCTTCCTGTTATCCGCTTTTTCAAAAACTGAATAAACTGAATATGAAAGGGTGGCAGAAATGAGCAGTTCAAGTGAATATTTACTGACCCTGATTATACTGGTTGCACTTTCCGGTCTGTTCTCTGCTATTGAAACTGCCTATTCCAGCGTAAACCGGATCCGGCTGAAGAACATGGAAAACGATGGCAACGCCGAAGCAGGTGTTGTCCTGGAAATTCTTGATCATTTCGACCGTTTCCTGACGACGATTCTGATTGGCAACAACATTGTCAATATCGCTTCCGCAACCATCGGCACACTGCTGTTTACCCAATGGCTTGGGTCCACCAACGGACCGACCGTATCGACAATTGTGATCACGATTGTCGTACTGATCTTTGGCGAAATCATGCCGAAAACACTTGCCAGCCGCATGCCGGAGCGCATTGCCGTCCATACGGTAGGATTCGTTCATTTCTGTGAGTTTGTCTTTACCCCGCTGTCTTTTCTCTTCAACCTGCTGCAGAAGCTGATGACACGCTTCATCAAGGTGAAGGATGACGATTCTGACTTCCAGGATGAACTGATTACGATGGTAGACGAGGCTGAAAAAGACGGTGATCTGGAAGAACATGAGAGTGATCTGATCTCAGCTGCCATTGAATTCAATGATCTGGATGTAAAAGATGTTCTCACCCCGCGTGTAGACGTACTGGCGATTGACATTACCACGCCGCCCAACGAGATTGAAAAGACATTCCGCTACAGTTCTTTTTCACGTCTGCCGGTCTATGAGAATTCCATCGACAACATTGTCGGTGTCATTCATGAAAAGGACTTTTATGCCCAGATGAAGTATGAGCACTGCCCGATCCGCAAGATCATCAAGCCGGTGATTTATACAAGCACCAATGTCAAGATTTCGACGCTGCTCAAACAGCTGCAGGGTGCTAAGCTGCATCTTGCTGTGGTGCTGGATGAATATGGCGGCACCCAGGGCATCATTACGCTGGAAGATATCATTGAGGAACTTGTCGGTGAGATCTGGGATGAGCATGACACTGTGAAGGAATACTATCAGAAGATCGATGAGACGACGTATCTGGTCAAGGCAGATGCGGATGCGGATGACATGTTTGAGCGTTTTGGCGTCGATGTGGATGATGAGGATGACGATGATGACTACATCACGGTATCAGGCTGGGCAATCCACGAACTGGAACATATTCCCCGGGTCGGTGAAGAATTTGACTTCAAGAACCTGCATGTCACCATCACAAAAGCTGACCAGCGCAAAGTCATTGAGCTGAAAGTAGAAATCAGAAATCCGCAGAAGAAACAGGAGGAAGAGGAAAAGGAATAATCCTTTTCTTTTCACATCAGTATGCAGCAGTATTTTGCCAATACACCCCTTGTGGTGGGGAACCCATATTTCTTTACAAAGGAACAGGCCCATCATGCCAGTGATGTTGTCCGTCTGCATCAGGAAACCGTCCGTCTTGTGTATGAAGGAAAAGCGTATTTCGGTGTTACCTGTACGATCGACGGAGAGTTTGCGGCCATGGTGGAAAAAGAAGATCCCCAGGTACATGAATGTGCCTGTGAGATGACACTGTGCATGGCTTTGATCCGCCGTGAGAAGTTTGAACTTGTTCTGCAGAAAGCAAGTGAAATCGGCTTTGCCAGAGTCGTTCCGTTTGTTTCAAGCCGCTGTGTGGTGAAGGAAAAACATGACAAAAAGGAACGGGTTGCGGCCCGCTGGCAGTCCATTCTGCTGGAAGGGGCACAGCAGTGCAAGCGCAACCTTGTCCCATCCCTTTCTGAAACCATTCCTTTTGACCATCTGGATCAGGTCCATGCACAGCTCAAAGCAGCAGCCTATGAAAATGCCTATGGCACATCTGAACGGCTTTCCCATCTGTACCATGGCCAGAAGAGCGCTGCCATTGTCATTGGTCCGGAAGGCGGTTTCAGCCCTGATGAGGTACAATGGCTCATGGACCATGGCTATCAGGCCGTAACACTTGGATCCCGCATACTGCGGGCAGAAACAGCCGCAATCTATGCCGGCAGTGTATTGAGCGAGGCAGCAGGAGATCAGAATGAAGTTTTCAGTATGTAATTTAGGCTGCAAAGTGAATGCCTTTGAAGCAGAGAGCATTGCCCACACGCTGGAAGAAGAGGGCTGGCAGAGAGTTGACTTTGAGCAGAACGCCGATGCCGTATTGATCTTCACCTGTGCCGTCACCAACATGGCTGCCCAGAAAAGCAGAAAGATGATGCACCGGGCAAGACGTATCAGTCCCGACGCAGCCATTGCCATGATCGGCTGCTATGCCGAGGTGGCAGATGAGGATCTTGCGGATGCAGATCTGATCATCGGCACCCGTGAAAAGAAGAATGTGCCGCAGCATCTGCAAGAATACATGGAAAATCACCGGCGCATCTCTTTGCGCGGCGGGCTTGACCATCTGACCTTTGATAACCTGGAAACAACCCAGTTTGAAAACCATACCCGCGCCTATCTGAAAGTGCAGGATGGCTGTGGTCAGTTCTGTTCCTATTGCATCATCCCCTATGCCCGCGGCCAGGAAAGATCCATGGCACCGAATGCAGTTGTACAGGAAGCAAAACGTCTTTCTGAAAATTATCCAGAGATCGTGCTGGCCGGCATTCATACCGGCCGCTATGGCAGGGAGTATGGTGTTACCCTTGCCCAGCTGATGCAGCGCATCCTGCAGGGAGCACCGGTTCTGAAACGGCTGCGCATTTCCTCCATTGAACAGAATGAAGTTACCGATGAACTGATTGATCTGATCAGGAAGGAACCGCGCATTGCCCGCCATCTGCATATCCCACTGCAGTCTGGATGTGATACGGTATTGAAACGCATGAGAAGGCCATACGATACGGCTGCCTATTTTGCCAAACTAGAGAAGATCCGTGCAGCAATCCCGGACATTGCCATCTCATGTGATCTGATTGCCGGCTTCCCGGGCGAAACGGAACAGGAGTTTGAAGAAACACTGGCATTCCTGCAGAAATGCCGGTTCTCATTCATTCATGCCTTTCCATACTCCATGCGCCAGGGGACTGTGGCCGCGGGCATGGAGGACCAGATTGATCCGCGCATCAAGAAGGAACGCACCCGCAGGGTCATGGAAATGTCTGAGATGCTCAGTGATTCCTACCAGCAGCAGTGGCTTGACAAAGATGTGCAGGTCATTGTGGAAACACATAAAGACGGATATTCTGTCGGCCATGCGTCGCAGTATTTTCCTGTCAGTATCAGAGGGAGCCTGCCAAGAGGCATGTATGATGTACATGTGCAGGCATATGAATCGCATGCCCTGTATGGCTGCGTGAAGGAGAGCATATGAAACTTTCAGCATTATTCGAGAATGTACCTGATATTGAAATCAAGAGCCTGATGGCAGATTCCCGTACCAAACGGCCGGATTCCATCTTTTTCTGTGTCAAGGGTATCATGAGCGACGGCCACAACTTTGTAGACCAGGCCATTGCCAATGGTGCCAGAGCAATTGTTTACAGTGAACCGCTGGATCATATGCGGGATGATATCGTCTATATCAAAGTCAAGGATGTCACTGCTGCCTTCAATGCCGTAGCAGATGCGTTCTATGGCTATCCAAGCCATGATCTTCTGATGTTCGGCGTGACCGGCACCAACGGCAAATCATCCATCTCCTGCATCATCCGCGACATCATGAACGAGATTGAGCCAACCGGATATATCGGCACTATCTCTATTGAATATGGCAACGTCAAACTGCCGCCGCTGCTGACAACCCCGAACATTGATGATCTCCATGGCATTCTGCGCGATATGGTAGATGCTGGTATGAAGGCATGTGCTCTGGAAGCCAGCTCCATCGGCATCGAGCAGGGCAGGGTGGATGCCATTGACTTTGATGTGGCGGTCTTTACCAACCTGACCCATGACCATCTGGATTACCATGGCACCATGGAAAAGTACTTCCTTGCCAAAAAGAAGCTGTTTGACCATCTCAAGCCGGATGCCATTGCCATCACCAACGTGGATGACCCCTATGGTATGCGGATTGTGGAAGACTGCCCGGCCAGAGTCATTACCTATGGCGTCAACCACAAGGCAGACTATCAGGTAACCAAATACCAGCTGCTTGCCGACAAGACGAGAATTACGCTGAAAATCGGTGACATGGAATATGAAATTGAGACCAACCTGGTTGCCAAGCTCAATGTCTACAATCTTGTGGCAGCGATTGCGGCATGCCATGTCAAAGGAATATCGATCGAGATGATGCTGCCGCAGATCCGGCATCTCAAGCAGATTGAAGGCAGAATGGAGCGCATTGATGAAGGTCAGCCCTTCAACATCATCGTTGACTTTGCCCATACACCGGACGGCATTGAACAGGTATGCCAGTTTGCCAGTGCCATCACGCCAAAGGGCAAGCGCATCATTGCCATCACCGGCAGTGCCGGCAAGCGTGATACCGAGAAGCGTCCCCAGTTCGGTGAGATTCTGGACCGCTATACGGATATGATCATTCTGACGGAAGATGATCCGCGTGATGAAGATCCGATCGAAATTGCACATGAAATTGCGTCCGGCATCAAGAAAACGAATTATATTATTATTGAAGACAGATATGATGCCATCCGTCAGGCAGTTGAACTCGCTGATCCCAACGATACCATCATTATCTTAGGCAAGGGAGATGAAAAGTTCATCTACCGTGAATTCGGACGTGAGCCTTATGAGGGAGACGATGCCATCGCCCGTGAGGTTCTGCATAAATACTATTTCACGCAGGAGGAAGAGGAAAATGAAGAGAAGTAAGTACATCGATCACACGCTGCTCAAGCCGGACACAACCAAGGCACAGATCATTCAGCTCTGCAAGGAAGCCAGAGAATATGACTTCGCGTCGGTATGCGTCAATCCATGCTGGATTGAAACGGCCAGAAAAGAACTTGCCGGAAGTGATGTCAATGTCTGTGTGGTCATTGGCTTCCCGCTTGGTGCCATGACCAGTGCTTCCAAGGTATTTGAGGCAAAAGATGCCATTGAAAGAGGCGCAGATGAGGTCGATATGGTCATCAATGTCGGCTGGCTGAAAGATGGCGATGATGAAGCTGTGACCAATGAGATCAAGGCCGTCAAGGAAGCAGTTGGCAATCATGTTCTCAAGGTAATCATTGAAGCATGCCTGCTTACCAATGATGAAAAAGTCAGAGCATGCCAGGATGCCGAAAAGGCAGGTGCTGACTTTGTCAAGACAAGCACCGGCTTCTCCACAGGTGGAGCAACAGTGGAAGATGTTGCTCTGATGAAGAAGACGGTTGGTGACCGCCTGAAGGTCAAGGCATCCGGTGGTATCCGTACAAAGGAAGCCATGGATGCCATGATTGCGGCAGGTGCAGAAAGAATCGGCACAAGCAACGGCACCAAACTGATGTAAAAAGCAATTGCTTTAACAATACGGGTTTGGTATAATCGTAACGTTGAAACAGAGAGGGGGTTTGGAAGATGGCTAGAGTTGTCGTGAAAGAAAACGAAAACCTTGATGATGCGCTGCGCCGTTTCAAGCGTCAGGTATCCCGCAATGGAACCCTCGCTGAAGCTCGCAAGAGAGAGTACTACGTCAAGCCGGGCGTCAAGAGAAAGCTGAAGTCCGAAGCTGCACGTAAGGCACGCAGAAGAGGCAAGTAAAAAGAAGAAGCGAAAGCTTCTCTTTTTTTATACAATGAAAGAGATACATACAGGAGGCGTACAGCTTTGAAAGAGAAGAGAATACTGGCAGTTGAGGATCTGGGCGCGGATGAAGCAGCAGCTCTGCTTGGGACAAATGACCGCAATCTGCAGATCATCAGTGATGCATTTGATACAAGAGTGAGTTTCCGGGATCATACCTTCATGCTTGATGCATGTGAACAGGATACCCTTTCGCAGATTGAAAAGGTGCTGCAGGCTCTGCGGCAGATCAGCAGTTCTGGAAAAGAAGTCAGTGAGCAGAATGTGCGCTATGCCATCCGCCGCATCCAGTCACACCAGGATGTCCAGTTTTCCAACTTTGAAACCGTGACCGTATGCCGTACATTTTCCGGCCGTCCCATCTATCCCAAGACCCAGGGACAGTACGACTTTGTCAAAGCAATGGCGGAAAAACCGGTTGTTTTTGCCATCGGGCCTGCCGGCACCGGCAAAACGTTCCTGGCAGTCAGTGCTGCCGTTGCTGCACTGAAGAAAGAAGAAGTGCGCCGTATTGTTCTGACCAGACCTGCTGTGGAAGCAGGAGAAAGCCTTGGCTTTCTTCCTGGTGATCTGAAAGAAAAAGTAGATCCATATCTGACCCCTCTCTATGATGCCCTGCATGAATTGCTTGGCAATGAACAGACAGAAAAACTGATGGAGAAGGGAACCATCGAAATTGCACCTTTGGCCTATATGCGCGGCCGCACCCTCAACGATGCCTTTGTCATTCTTGATGAGGCACAGAATACAACCAGTTCCCAGATGAAGATGTTTCTGACAAGACTTGGTTTTCATTCTCATATGGTCATCACAGGAGATGTTACCCAGATTGACCTGAATGAAAGAGTTGAGAGTGGTCTTCTTTCAGCCCGGAGGATCCTGTCCGGCATGGATGATATTGCCATCCTTGAACTCAGTGCTGATGACGTCGTCCGGCATCCATTAGTTCAGAAAATCATTGAAAGATACAGCCGCTTTGAAAGGCATTAAGTCAAGCTGAAAAGAATTGATATCTCATCATTCATTTGTACCAGCAGGAAAACAAATGTATTCCCCCATGATTCCTATTCTTGCAGCATTGAAGATGCATATACTGAAATAATTTAATGGCGAACAAAAAAACGATCTTACGTTGTTGAATGTATCCGGTTACATTGCTATACTAATTAGAAGATCAAGGATTTCTGTAAAAATGTAAAGGAGATTATATGATGGGGCGATATAAGAATGGAGACAGGGGTTATTGGCGCATATAACATTACAAGAACCAGGATGGCTTTTTCAATTTTTGTTATCTAACAGATAGTGCAGGTTTACCCACAATCATGCCAGAAGCCTCAAAAGAAAACGGTTATTCTACTGCGGGAGTTTATGGTCATCATCAATCTTCTGCAGGCACTGCATCTGGTTACTGGAGTCCTGACAGTATTTATGAATCTGGCGTATTACCAGCATCTGACTATCTGAAGTAAGAAAATAAGGGCGGTTTTTCATTGCCCTTGTTTTTTCAAAGGAGTCTATGATGAAAAAGAAAGATGCTGTTTTTGCACAGTGGGTCTATTTATTCTCTGATTGTGGCTTGTTTACGCTAAAAAGATCTCTATATTTGAGTGTTTTGTGGTTTTCAAAAC